>JBCCBY010000224.1:0-5235 GCA_039033795.1 Pseudomonadota bacterium
ATGCGTCCGATGAGGAGCACGAACGGATGACATCCTGCGCTGAGGCGGTGCTGCAGCGGCTCGATCTTCCCTACCGTGTCATGCTCCTTTGCACCGGGGACACTGGCTTTGGCGCCGCGAGGACCTATGATTTGGAGGTCTGGCTTCCTGGTCAACATCAGTACCGGGAGATCAGTTCTTGCTCGAACACAAGAGCCTTCCAGGCACGGCGCATGAACGGCCGGTTCCGGCGCGAGGGCCAGAAGAAGCCAGAATTTGTCCACACCCTGAACGGTTCAGGCCTGGCCGTGGGGCGCACGATGGTGGCGATCTTAGAGAACTACCAACAGCCTGACGGCTCGATCGCCGTGCCCGATGTCTTGCAGCCGCTGATGGGCAAAACCGTGATCGAAGCCTCGAAGGCTTAACCGGAATAACCGGCAAGGCGCTCTGCATTGGCGCGGAGGGTCTTGCGGCCGGGGGCGGCGAAGGTTTGCGCGGGGCGACGCCAGCTTTCTGCGTCCAAGGGGCGGGCGGCGAGGCCCCATCCCAAGGAAATGCAGTCGCGCGCCACCGCTAGGCTACCATCGGTGAAGGCGTCGACTTTCTCTGCCACCATTTTGGCCGCTTCCTGCCCATCGGCCCGGGAGAGTGCAATCATGCGGTTGCCGATCACCAGACCGGAGAGAAGGATGTCTTCAAATGTCTGCTCATCAAACATGGCGGCACCTTCTCAGTGGCTAATACCAGTATTTTCTGAATCTGTTCTGACCGAGAAAGCAAGGCGTCATTGGGGCGACCATCCGGCGCGGTCGGGGCAAGTTGGCGCTTGCTTGCAAGGGGCATCGTCTGGTTAACCATCGCCAACACTGTCAGCCCCGGGGTTTCCATGCGCATTCTTTGTTCCAACGATGATGGTATCAACGCCAAGGGTTTGGAGGCGCTCGAGACTATTGCGCATGAGCTGTCCGATGATGTCTGGACCGTGGCGCCCGAGGTCGATCAGTCCGGCATGGCCCGGTCGATCACCTTGACCCGTCCGCTGCGTATTCGAAAAGTGGCGCCGCAGCGGTACGCAGTAGACGGAACACCCACCGATTGCGTGCAGCTCGGCGTGGCGCATCTGATGAAAGACAACCCGCCCGATCTCATCCTGTCCGGGGTGAACAATGGACAGAACATGGCGGAAGACTTGACCATGTCGGGCACCATCGCTGCCGCCTTCCAAGGGATGACCATCGGTATCCCCTCCATTGCGCTGAGCCAATCGCGCATGGACCGGAACAAGGTCCCGTTCGATGTCGCCGAGGCCATGGGCCCTGGAATCATCCGAACACTGCTCGATAAGGGCTGGCCAAAGAATGTGGTGATGAACATCAATTTTCCGCTTCTTCCCGTGGATGAGGTGAAGGGTGTCAAACTGACCAGCCAGGGCAGCCGTGAGCACATCGAACTCACCGTCGAAGAGCGGGAAGACATGCGCCAGCGACGCTATTACTGGTTTGGTTTTTCCGGAAGGCCGAGCGTTCCGCCTGAAGGCACCGATCTTCATGCCGTCTACAGCGGTTATGTCTCGGTGACGCCGATCCACCTGCAAATCACCGATAACGAGACGATCAGCACGCTCGAAGGCGCGTTTTAGGCACAGGAAATCGTGATCGCTGGCATCTTGTCGGTGATAAGATCCTGCGTTAAGGTATTGACGTTGCTTGGGGGTTTTCGGGATGAAATGGTTAGCAACCTGCCTTTTCATGGTCGCCATGGGCGTCGCGCAAGCGTCGGCAGCGACCATCATCGACAGTGACGATATGCTCGGTGCGTTGCCTGTTGGTGGCGCGTCCACGCTGACCATTGGCGATGTCACGGTCACGGGTTTTGATAATTTTGGGCTCCCGTCCCAGACGCCAACCAATTTTAACATCAATGCCGAAGGCGCGGGCTTCACCGGAAGCGTGTCCGGTCAAATCGGTGTCTTGGCGGGACCAGCGAACGGCGCCGATCCGCCCGAGGTGCAAGCCATGGTGTTCGAGTTCGCCAAGCCGCAGGACCTTGAGACGCTCAGCATCAACCGGCTTTTTGATGGCACCAACAGCACGGACAATTTTCAGGAGGTCGCACGGATTGAGTTGAAGCGCGATGGCCTGCCGACAACCGTCGTTGAGCTCACCTCGCAGTCCGATACGCAAGCCGAAGTGAAAGTGAATGGCGTCGTCCAGCCCGCTGGCGGCAATCCGCCCTTGGCCGTGGCCACGGACGTGCCAACGGAGAGTTTTGGATGGCTGTTGACCTTTGGCCTGTCACCACTCTTTGACGGCATCACCGAGATGGTGCTCTTGCCCGGGAACACGACGGGCAGTGGTTCCAATGGGAGCGATTACAAATTCGTCTCCCTCACCGGTGAGCCAACGCCTGACCCCATCCCTGTGCCGGGCGCGGCTTTGATCTTCGCAGGAGGGTTTGCGGTCGTGCGTTTTTGTTCTCGCGTCCGGTAAGACGCTCTCCGCGGGTCTATTAGGGGCCGCAGCGCGGTGCGGCCCTCTCAATCAGCTGCTAAAGAGCGGCGTCCCGTTCGCGGATCTGCCGAAAGAGTGTCAGTTTTTCCGACACAGAGGGCGGGCCGCAGCCCTCCACGTCACTTGAGGCGTTGATGGCCTCAAGCGAGCCGAGGGCCTCGGTGATCTGTCCGCTATCACCATATTTTGCAACAATCGCTTCGCGGTCGAGCGCTGTTGTGTCGTCCACCAACCGCTCCAGCACCAACTCTGCGTCTTTGGCGGTCAGGTCTGGAACAAGGCCCGCTTCGTCGGCGAGGACGGCATAGGCCAGATCGCGCATGAAACAGGGGTCCTCCATCTGTGCAAGGATCTTCTCGCGATCGAGCTGTTCGTTCTCTTTTGAGCATGCGGACAGGACGAGTCCGGCCGCTACGAACACTATCAGAGCCCTAACCATCACTCTGCCGCCTGCGCTGCGCCGGTTTCATGGGCGGCGAGGAATTTCTCCGCCTCAAGAGCAGCCATGCATCCCATGCCCGCCGCGGTGACTGCCTGTCGGTAGGTTTCGTCCGTGACATCACCGGCGGCGTAGACGCCTGGGATCGATGTGGCCGTGGAGTCCGGGGCGGTGACGATATAACCGCTCTCCTTCATCTCGACCTGGCCGTTAAAAAGTTCCGTCGCCGGAGCATGGCCAATGGCGACAAAAAAGCCATGCACATCGACATCCACCGTTTCCTCACCGGCGGTGGACGCGAGCCGCATCCCGGTCACGCCGCGGGGGTTGTCATCGCCCAAGACTTCTTTGACTTCGCGGTTCCACATCACCTCGATCTTGGGATGCTTGAGGAGGCGGTCTTGAAGTATTTTCTCCGCCCGCAGAGAATCGCGCCGGTGAACAAGGACGACCTTCTCAGCAAAATTGGTGAGGAACAGCGCTTCTTCGACGGCCGTGTTGCCGCCCCCGATGACGGCCACGGTTTTGCCGCGATAGAAAAAGCCATCACAGGTCGCACACGCTGACACACCAAAACCCTGGAAATGCTGCTCGGACGGTAGACCCAGCCATTTGGCCTGGGCACCGGTCGCGATAACGACGGCATCAGCGGTGTAGATCGTCCCGCCATCGCCTTCAAAACGGAACGGGCGCTGGCTGAGGTCTGCTTTCACGATGATGTCAGAGATCATCTCGGTGCCGACGGCCTCTGCTTGCTTTTGCATCTGCTCCATCAGCCAAGGCCCCTGGATCACATCAGCAAAGCCGGGGTAGTTTTCGACATCGGTGGTGATGGTCAGCTGCCCGCCAGGCTGGAGGCCATGGACAATCGTCGGCTTCAGCATCGCGCGCGCCGCATAGATAGCAGCGGTGTAGCCGGCAGGGCCGGAGCCAATGATGAGCAGCTTTCGATGAATGGTCTCGGCCATCACGCACCTCTTTCAAACGTTAAGGGAATGTGGATGACGCCTCTTGCCCATTCAAGCAAGGGGCAGCTCAACGGGGCCTCATTGGCGATGAATAATGCCGATGGCGCGGATCGACCAAACCAATTGATCCAGAAACCTCGGTCGGGGCGCTCGCCCAAAAAATGCATTCGGGGCCGACGCCCCATCTGTTAGGGTTAACACATCGTTCAGAGGGTCATGGGGCGAGGAATGGCAAACGTGAAAGCAAAAGGCTGGGGCGGCGTTGGATTGGTCGCGCTGGCGGCTGGCTGGAGCGGTGCCTTCACACCCAATGCCTGGGCACAAAGCGAGGTTTGCGAGGCGGCCGGTCTGCCTTTTCAAGAAACAGTGCGGATTGACACACTGTTCGGCGTGGACCTCGATGCGCCCGCCGAACGCCCCTTTCTCGCAGGCGATGGTCTAAGCGTTATTTTTGAAAGCAACGCGACCAACATTCCCGCTCTTTTGCCCGATGGGGAGCCTCTTTCTGAGGGTGCTCTGGGAGCCGGTTTTCGGCAGATTTATGTTTTGGACTTGATCAGCCGCGATGTCCGCATTGCCTCGATCAACGCAGCCGGGGAGCCGTCCAATGCCGACTGTGTGCTGAACGAAGGGTCTCTCGATCATGCTGGCGACGTCGCTGTTTTTGAATGCAGCGGCACCAATCTTCTGCCTGGCGATCAAGTCGATGGAAACGAGATGGACGATATATTCGCCCACTTCATAAATCCTGTTTATGGCTATGAGCGAGGAGACACGCTCCGTGTGACGCGTGCCTTTGGTCAGACCTTTGATAAGCGGTTGGACCTTGGCGGTGAGGATGCAATCGGCAATCCAAGCAATGGCGCTGACGTGGCGTCGATCGCACCCTTTGCGCCGATCGTGGTGTTGAGCTCAACGGCGCGCAACATGGTTGAAACTGACCTCGGCGAGCCCGTTCCCGGCATCCCGAACATCCAAAACTACACGTTCAACTTGGATACAGGCGCCATGGAGCTCATCTCGGTCAATGATGACGGGGAGGTGGCGCCGGTGATGTTCACGGCAGCCATTGATGGTGACGGTGATTTTGTTGTGTCACCCAGTCCGTCCACCAATCTTAAAGAGTGCGATGAACTGCCAACGGCGTTTCAACAGCTTTGTTTTGACGCGACGCCAACCACCAGCGTTTTCAGCTTTAACCTCAATACTCAAGACACAGAAGATGTGTCCACCGCCTGGTTTAACCTTCCGCAAAGGCGTGTTGGGCTCTTCTGTACACCGCTTTTTGAGATCTTTCTGGGCTTCCCAAGCCCTTTTTGCGGCAGCCTGTCGCCCG
>JBCCBY010000225.1:0-5159 GCA_039033795.1 Pseudomonadota bacterium
CTTTGGAGGCAGTCTCAACTCGCAGCCAAGCACGGTCTCTTTGAAGTCATGGACGGTGTTTACCAAGTGCGAGGATACGACCTCGCCGTGATGAGCATCATAGCTGGGGAAACAGGCTGGATCATCATTGACCCGCTGACCGCCGTCGAAACCGCAGCAGCGGCGCTCACACTCGTCAATGAGACATTGGGCGAAAGACCCGTTTCTGCGATGATCTATACCCATTCCCATGTTGATCATTTTGGCGGTGCCCGCGGAATCATTGATGACGACGAGCTGGCCGTGCGACCAATTCCGATCCTTGCCCCGGTTGGTTTTTCGGAAAGCGCAGTGGCTGAGAATTTGCTTGCTGGGACACACATGGCGCGGCGCGCCAGTCTCATGTTTGGCAGCACAATTGAGCGATCCGCACATGCCCATGTTGGTTCAGGCCTCGGCCCGGGCCTCCCTAACGGTGTGATCAGCCTCCTTCTGCCAACGGAAGAAATTTATGGCGACGGTACACCGCGGACAATCGATGGTGTGGTCTTTGAGTTTATTGATGCGGCAGGCACCGAAGCACCAGCTGAGTTCATGTTCTATTTGCCGGAAAAACGTGCGCTTTGTACCGCGGAAGTCGTCTCGGCCACGCTCCACAACATCTTGACGCCGCGGGGGGCAAAGGTTCGCGACGCAAGAGCGTGGAGCCGATCGATCGACGAACTGCTCGACCGCTATGGCGACAAAAGCGACGTGGTCTTTGCCAGCCACCATTGGCCGACATGGGGCGCTGGCAACATCAACAAGCTCCTCAGCCGACAACGTGACGTCTATCGTTATATTCACGACCAGACCTTGAGATATGCCAACTCCGGAGCATCCCAAGCTGAGGCTGCTGAAGCCATCACAGAGCCGCTGTTCCAGTCAGAATGGTTCGACACCCGCGGTTATTACGGCACGCTTAATCATAACTCAAAAGCGGTGTATCAGCACTATTTCGGTTGGTGGAGTGGTGTGCCTGCGGATTATTATGCCTTGCCGCGCATTCAAACCGCCGGGCGCTATGTTCGCGCCATGGGGGGCGCTGACCAGGTGCTTGAGCTGGCGCAAACCTCATTTGCAAAGGGTGACTATCGGTGGGTCGCCGAACTTCTCAACCATCTGGTGTTTGCTGAGCCGGAAAACACCGAAGCACGCCAATGGCTTGCTGCCGCCTACGAACAATTGGGTTTTCAGGCGGAGAGTGGCGCCTGGCGCAGCTATTTCCTCACCGCGGCACAGGAGTTACGCCAGGGTGCGCCCGACCTTGAACCACTCGATTCGGCCAGCAGCGATTTCCTCAGCGCGGTCCCAAGTCTTGAACTCTTCGACGCCCTGGCCGCCCGTTACGATCCCGCAAAGCTCGACCGCGACCCCTTTGCTCTGCAGTTTGACTTTACCGACACCGAAGAGACCATCACCCTTCTTGTGACGAAGGCCGTTATCGTGCCCCGCGCTGGTCCCGCCGATGAGCCGCTCACATCCGTGTCGATGACACGTCAGGACTTTGACCGCTTGATCACCCGGGACGTTGGGCCCCTTCAGTTGGTGGTCACGGGTCGGATGAAGCTCGACGGCGACAGAGGCGCGCTTTCAGACATGTTCAACAGCCTCGAAACGCCAGATTTTTGGTTCAACATCGTTGAGCCCTAAGGGCCACGCGGCGGTGTCTCCTTATGGGACAACTGTGTCGTGCTGGGACGGTGTTCAGCCCGATGACCGGTGTTGGGGTGCGGAGCGTCCGATTCTGGGACACTCCCTTCTTCTGATACAAGGCAAAAGAGCTGCAACACGGGGTTGAGCAACGCCTGCGGACAATCAGCAGGCGTTGACACCCATCAGGCGAGCAGCGATCGCCACTTTTCGTGCCGTGATCGCAAAAAAATGCCTCATATTGGGAACTTCGCGTGCTTCATTTTGGGAATAGGGCGAGAAAAAGGCATAAATGTGACCAAAGACTGATTAATTGGGGAGTGGCCCGCCTCATTCGACCTGCCCGAAAAGGATGGGCTTCAGAATTTTATTGTATTCTTTTCAATAAGATAAGACTTTTGCTTGATCACCAACCGTCAAAAAATCGCCACAAAATCGCCTTATTCCCAATTTCGCAATCAGCAGTGGCACGACGCTTGAATTGTTAATCCCGACGATATGTTTGGGAGGCGATTCATGCCGCATCAGGTCGATCTTCACGTCGGACAGCGCCTTCGCCAGCGCCGTTGTCTTCTCGGGATGACCCAACAAAAACTGGCTGACGCCGTCGGTATCAAGTTCCAGCAAATTCAAAAATACGAAAGCGGAGCCAACAGGATTTCGGCCTCTCGGCTTTGGGTGATTGCAGGTGCGCTCGACGTCTCGGTTTCTCATTTCTTCGAAGGCCTTACCGATGAGCAGCGCGCTGGCCACGAAGTTGCATCGCGCAATGGCGCGTTCGGAATCGCTCCTGAAGTGTTCCAACAGAAAGAAACGCTCGACCTCGTTCGGGCCTACTACAATCTAAAGGAAGGCCCTCGTCGGCGCCTTCTCGATCTCGCGAAGACTTTGGCGGACGCAGCCGTTTAAGTCATCGCTGGGCGGCCGAGCACGGACGATCGCGTCCTGCAACGGCTTGAGGGGAAAGGCCCCGCGCGCGGAAACCCGCAGCGCGGGGTCTTGTTTTTTCAAAGATAAGATCGCTAGGCCGGGGCCATGGATAGTGACGCCCTTCTCGCCTTTGCCCACAGCCTCGCCGATGCCGCCGCGAACGAAACGCTTCCTCGCTTTCGAAACGGAACTGACGTCGCCAATAAGCTTGACGAGGGGTTTGATCCCGTGACCGAGGCCGATCAGACCGCCGAACAGGTGATCAGATCACTGATCGAAGAACGCTTTCCGGCGCACGGGATCAAAGGCGAGGAGTTTGGCGAAAAGACAGGCAACGGACGCCATCGATGGGTGATTGACCCCATCGACGGCACGCGCGCCTTTATCTGCGGGGTTCCTGTTTGGACGACGCTGATCGCCCTTGAAGAAGACGGTGTTCCTATTCTTGGGATCATCGACCAACCCTTTTTAAAGGAGCGATGGGTGGGATACAGCCAGAGAGAGGAACAAGTGCTTGACGTCACCGAGCCGCTTCAATCCCAAACCTCAGGATGCGAAGCAATTGGCGAGGCACGGTTGATGGTGACCGACATGCGCGCGGGAGAATACCTCACGGAAACCGAAGCTGTGGACGTGGCGCGGCTCGCCGGTTCTTGCCGGGTGACGCGGCAGGGCCTGGACAGCTATGCTGTGGGTCTTGTTGCCAGCGGCGACATGGACCTGGTCGTTGAGGCGGGATTGCATTGGCATGACATCGCCGCGGCTATCCCCGTGATAGAGGCAGCAGGCGGAACAATTACCGATTGGAATGGTGAGCCGCTCCGGGATACGCACCAATCGGTCAAGTCAATCATCGCTGCAACGAAACCCTTGGCAAAGGCCGCTTCGAGGATCCTTGTCGCCTAGCGGCTCCCCCCGGGGTTGCCTCTGTTGATTTCAAGGCGTTCCTTCAAGCCGACTTGATCCTTTCGCGGATCGACAACAGCTTGACATCTCAACGCATTGAACGACCACACAGACCTTAGAAGCGCAGGGCAACCGCGAAGCGGTTACGACGACGCCCCTTCTTCCGCCTGATAGTGGGCACCCTTGGCCTTGGCTTCTTCAAGCTTAGCCCTCACATCGTCGGTGTCCTGCAGCGTGTCGAGATGCATCATCCGTCTGATGAACGGTGAGAACACCATCAAAGCAATCCCGACCCCCACGGCGAGCCAGCCCACATTGCTGTAAACATCGGTCACGCTTGCACCGGGTGCGGCGGTGGCTTGGGCGATCTGTGCCGCGACAAAATTGCCAAACGCTGTTGCTAGGAACCAGGTGCCCATGATGAGGCCCACCATCGATGGCACGGATAGCCTGGTCATCGCCGAGAGACCCACCGGCGAAAGGCAGAGTTCTCCTGTCGTGTGCAGAAGATAAATCAGGAAAATGAAGATAACCGGCGTCAGTCCAGCACTCGATAGATCGCCCCATACGAGCACCAGGAAGCCGAGCCCGAGCTGAATAATCCCAAGACCGAATTTATCCGCAGCCGTGACATGCATGCCCTTGCGTTCAAGAAAAATCCAAAGCGCCGCAAAGAAAGGTCCAAGCAACACGATGTACATGGCGTTCAGTGACTGAAAGACGGACGCCACCACCTCTTGGCCAAAAATAGTCCGGTCCACTTGTTCGTCAGCGTAGATATTGAGGGACGATCCTGCCTGCTCGAAAAGCGCCCAGAAGAGCACTTGGACGATAATCAATATAAGGGCCGCGAAGATCCGGTCTCGTTGTTCAGGCTCGAGCGTGAACACGGATCGAAAAAGGATGTGCCTGAGCGTCACGGCGCTTGCCGCGTAAAGAACGAGACCCACCAATCCCTGGTCTCGGATCATAAACCAAACAACTAGCGTCAGCGCACCCGCGGCAATATAGATGAGGTTCTCTCGACTGAGACTGGCAACGGCCGATGCCGCAAGCTCATCGGGGTTGGGGGGTTCGCCCGCGCCGTTGAGCAATGCCTTTCCTCGGATGAAAACGATGAGACCGGCGAGCATGCCAATCCCCGCCAGACCAAATCCGTAGCTCCAGCCAAACGTTTCGCCCAAATAACCCGCAAGCAGGGCGCCGCCAAACGAACCCAAATTGATACCAACGTAATAAAGCGTGAATGCCTGGTCTCGTCGTTGGTCGGTCTTTTCATAAAGCTCGCCCACCAGCGCGGAAATGTTGGCCTTTAAGAAACCAACACCCATCGCAATCAGGGTCAGCGCCAAATAGAAAATGTTGAGAATGACCGGGTTCGGACGACCGCCCTCCTGGACCGGCGCGCCCTCAATGGCCATCAGGCCATGCCCAACCACGAGCAGCACCGCTCCCACCAACACGGATTTGCGAAGACCCAAATATCGGTCAGCGATCGCCCCACCGATCACCGGCAGGATGTAAACCAACGTCGTGTAAGCACCATAAATTCCGTAGGCGGCGTCCTGCGTGAACAAAAAATGCTTGGTGAGGTAGAAGATCAAGAGCGCGCGCATGCCGTAATAGGAAAAACGCTCCCACATTTCGGCGAA
>JBCCBY010000226.1:0-5129 GCA_039033795.1 Pseudomonadota bacterium
CGGGGAGGTCGCAGGGGGGTGGCTGCGTATCGCGCCGGACAAGTCGATGTTGATCGGCTCTGAAGGCACGCCGGCTGATGGACAAGTCCACTGACATGGTGCGCGCAATCGCTCGGATCTCTTATTTCTATAAGCACGAAAGCTGTGGTCAGTGCACACCGTGTCGTGAGGGCACTGGATGGATGTGGCGGGTTCTCAACCGCATGGCCGACGGCGATGCGGAGATGTGGGAGATCGACAAGCTCTTGGATGTTGCAAGCCAAATTGAGGGCCACACCATCTGTGCCCTTGGCGACGCGGCTGCTTGGCCGGTTCAAGGCCTCATTCAGCACTTCCGCCACGAAATCGAAGAGAAGATCACAAATTACCGCAAAAGCCCTGGCCACGTCGCGGTGCCGCATATGGCCGCGCAGTAATTGAGCGCATACGGCTCAACCACTAAAGACGTGAAACGAGATCATCAGCCTGCATGGCGGTTAACCACTGCCGCGTCACGCTCGACCAAGCGAACCGCTCGCGCGCATCACGCACGCCGGCGCCAGCCAGACGTTTTGCCAGCTCGGGGTTGGTCGCCAGCCTATTCATCGCATTAGCAATCTGCGGAACAAGCGTTTCAGCGGGCGCTGGCTCGAGCCGAATTGCTGATTGATCTGTTGTCAGAACACTGGGGCCGCCATGGTTCACGCAAATGATGGGCAAACCGAGCGCGAGCGCTTCTTGGATGACAATTCCATTGGCCTCGGCAAGGGAGGGAAAGACAAACCCTCTGTATCCAGCCATTGCGTCAATCAAGTCATCATGGCTATCGAGCCACCCCTTGAACGTGACGCGATCATGCAGACCCAGCTCATCGACCAAGGCACGCCAAGCGGTTTCCATACCGCCCTTGCCGTAAACATCAAGCGTGATGCGGTCATCAGCCTGGGCTAGGGCGCGAATCGCCAAATCGATCCCTTTGTGTGGATCAAAACGGCCATTGCACAGAAACCGGAAACACTCCCCCTCAATAGGAATAGCAGGCCGTTCAATAATCTTTGAACTGACGGCACTGTCCCATACATCAGCAATTTGATCGCCGTGGGCGCCGCCAGAGAGTAAAGACTGCCTCGTTCTGTCGCCTCCTGAGTTGAGAATTCGGGCGAACTGCTTTTTCTCCGGCCAGATGGACGCAGCAACGTGCAAGGTCTGGCGCAAGAGACGTGCGTATTTATACCGCCGCGGTTCGGTTTCATGCATCACCGGCGGATAAAAAATGTTCCCCGTCACTGGCCCCAAGGCACTGCGCGAGTTTTTGACAGGAAGCCTGATCTGTAACGGTGAGACGGGAACCATATACTGAAAATACGTATCGGGATCGTCTTTCATCATCCGCTTCACGAACGAACGGACATGCGCAAAAAATTGCATGTGCACGGTTGGTCTGAAAAGGACACTCTTCCACGCCAGCACCTGAAAAATGTCATCGTCGATCACGTGAACTTTGATCTTTTGACTGAGTGGATCGAGATGATCGCGGCTACGAGCATGGGTGATAAGCTCGACCGGAATATCGGTGGTCGCCAAGTGATTGAGATACATCATCACCTTAATGGCTTCGCCCGACATGTTCTCGGACACATTGGGCGCAACAACAACCAGTCGCATTCCAGCTTTCCCTGCTCACAGACGTCGATAATGAGCCACAGGTGTGTGAACGATATCCTAGCTTGGGACGTAAGGCGTGAGTTTTTCTCCCACCGTTCCCCTAAAGCCCTGAAGGCGACGATCTGCATCCTCAACCGATTCGTCAGGGTGGATGGGTGACATCAGCCTGATCATCGAACCGTCCGAACGCTGCTTTGTCGCGACATCCCAAATCAAAAGGACTTTCATCCAAATCTCGTCCGCGACATAGCGGCCACGCTGTTCGTACCAGTAGTAAACCAAGAAGCGGGTATCACCCTTCTTCATCAGGATACGGTTGTAGGGATGCCCAAAGGGATTGGCTTCGTTCACCGGAATAATATCTTGCGCCTGAAACTCCCAACCGCCGCCTGGCAGGCATTGGCGGGGCGAATGCCATGAGCGGCCATCACGCTGGGCCTCAAGATAGGCAACATACAGATTGTATTGTTGTGGTTCGGGGCCAGGGCTCAGCATGTCAAGAACGATGTAATCATCCGCACCAAGCGCTTGCTCAGTCTCAACATCAAGTGGCCGTTCTTGGACCTTCCAGCCTGCAAACTCGAGAGGCAGGCTCGCAAAGCTTTGCCGATCCGGGATGTTAAGCTGCTGCTCGCTCGTATGGATGCCAATGGCGAGAGCCGTCACCATTGCCGCACCAGCGCCGGCGAACCTCATAAAGCTCGTTTGATCCCAAGCGTTTGATGGAGCGATTGGATCAACCAAAGGCAGCCCTAAGGTCGCCAGCACGTTCTTGCGGCCCGATAGCCGCGCAATGCTCACCAACACAGCAAAAAGCAGAACCATGCAGAGAACGAACACGACCCAGCCTTCAAAAAAATGCAGAAACCCCTCCGTGTGCGATGGGCCATAGCGATCCGAGAGGATGCCTGTGATCGCGATGCGGAAGCTGTTCATCACGATGGTGATCGGGATGGCGCTCAACACAATGATCACCCGCTGCCAGATTGGACCACGGTAAAAATAAGCCGCGATCGCGGCCAAACTGATAAAGGGGAAGAGATAACGAAGGCCAGAACACGCCTCAACGACCTGGAGCGTGATGTTACCAAGCTCAATCACATTGCCCGACAACAAAACAGGCACATCGAACAACCGGATCATCGCAACGCCAAGTTGCGAGGACCATAGCTGGAACTGCCATGAGGTTTCCGCGATAATCCAATAGGGCGGCGGAATCATGAAAACGAGGTAGGCCAGCGGGAAAAACGCAACGCGGAGCAACGAAACCCCGCCGATCAGCAACGTGATCCCAAACACGCTGAAATAAAGGCCGATATGCTGCAAAAGGAAAATATGCGTGGTTTCGTAGCCAAGCGCGAGCAAAACGCAGAAGGCCAGCACCACCAGGCCCCACAAATTGGGAGCGCCCATGCTCGCCCGAAGAGCGTCTCGTCGATCCCAGAGCATCCATGCCGTGATCGGTGCGATAAAGTAGGAATGACTAAGCTCTTGCTGCTGACCCCAGCGAAACCAAAGATTGGCCAGGCCTTCATAGCCCAGAAAGACGACCGAAAGCATGAGAGCTGCACCAACAATGTGTGGCCAGCTCAACCCCGGAACCGGAAACTGATTACGCGCGGTGGTGCTCAACGTTCTCACCTAACTGTTGCTGACATCTCTCTACGCACATCTGGCAAATTTTGGGTAAGCGACGGCAGAGATCAGAGCAACTCCCCCTTGGTTACAATCGCGACGCTCAGGCCCCTGGCCCTCGCGCACGGCTTTCTTTAGCTGTTCCTTGTGGCCCTTGAAGATGAAGATATGACCGACCTCAGGACGATCAAAGTTAACGGCCGCGAGATTGATGTCGATCCGCGCCTCACTTTGCTTCAAGCGTGTGAAGAAGCGGGCGAAGAGATCCCGCGTTTCTGCTATCACGAGCGCCTGTCGGTGGCGGGCAACTGCAGGATGTGTCTGATTGAGGTCAAAGGCGGGCCGCCAAAGCCCGTGGCCTCGTGCGCACAGAATGTGAAAGACCTTCGCCCTGGACCCGACGGTGCACCGCCGGAGCTCTTCACCAACACGCCCATGGTCAAAAAAGCCCGCGAAGGGGTGATGGAGTTTTTGCTCATCAATCACCCACTCGACTGCCCCATCTGTGACCAGGGCGGCGAGTGCGATCTGCAAGATCAAGCCGTTGCCTACGGCCGCGATGACAGCCGGTTTGCTGAAAACAAGCGCGCCGTCGAAGAAAAAGAAATGGGGCCTTTGATCAAAACGATCATGACGCGCTGCATCCAATGCACGCGCTGCGTCCGCTTTGCCACCGAAGTCGCAGGCGTCGATGACCTTGGCCTCGTTAATCGCGGCGAGAACGCTGAGATCACCACCTATCTTGAAAAGGCTGTTGGGAGCGAGCTGACCGGCAATTTGATCGATGTCTGCCCCGTCGGGGCTCTCACCTCGAAGCCCTACGCATTCACGGCGCGGCCGTGGGAGCTCAAAAAGGTCGAGACCATCGATGTTATGGATGCGGTGGGTTCGAACATCCGGATGGATCTGCGTGGCCGGAGCGTAATGCGTATCCTTCCGCGCACCCATGAAGGCGTCAACGAAGAATGGCTGGCGGACAAAAGCCGCTTCATTTGGGATGGCTTGGCCAAGCGCCGCCTCGATCGACCATTTGTTCGCGAAGGCGGAAAATTACGCCCCGCGAATTGGGATGAGGCCTTCGACGCCATCGCAGCGCGGCTCGATGGCACAGCGCCCGAGAGGATTGCCGCGATTGCTGGTGACCTTGTCGCAGCAGAGCCCGTCAAAGCGCTCAAGGACCTCATGGTCGCTATCGGAACACCGCACACGGACTGTCGGCAAGACAACAGCACGGTTGGGGTCAAGCCCAATGGCGAAAAAGCTCCGCGCTCTGCCTACACCTTTGCGCCAGGCATCGCAGCGATTGATGAAGCCGACGCTGTTCTCTTGATTGGAACAAACCCCCGTGTCGAAGCGCCGATCATCAATGCACGGATCAGGAAAAACTGGCTTAACAGACTGAATGTCGAGGTCGGTGTGATTGGCGAGAACCATGACTTGACCTACGAGACCGTGCTCATCGGTGCCGGCCCGGATAGTCTTTCAAGTCTCACCGCGGGCGAGCACAGCTTTGCTGAGATCCTTAAAACCGCTGAACGCCCGTTGATTGTGATCGGCGCGGGCGCCCTCGCCCGTTCTGATGGTCACGCGGTGATGGCAGACGCCCTGGAACTCGCAGAAGCTGTGGGGGCACTTCGGGCGGATTGGAATGGTGTTGGGGTGCTGCACAATGCGGCTGGCCGGGTTGGCGCGCTCGATGTCGGGTTTCTACCGTCGGAAAACGGCCGAGATTTTTCGGGCATCCTCGACGGCGCTTTGTCAGGCGACATCGAAGTTGTCTACAATCTCGGCTGCGATGAAGCGGACCTCTCGGCGCTCGCCAATGCCTTCGTGATTTACCAAGGCCACCA
>JBCCBY010000227.1:0-5091 GCA_039033795.1 Pseudomonadota bacterium
CACCAACCGCTCAGCCGCCTCGAGCGTCCCGATACCCCACCGGGTCTTCTTTTGGTGAACCCTCCTTACGGAGCGCGACTCGGTGATCGGCGGCAGCTAACATCGCTCTATGGCAGTCTTGGTTCTGTTTTGCGCGATCGGTTTTCGGGGTGGCGGGCAGCGATCATCACCAGTGAGCCAAAATTGGCGACCGCCACGGGGCTCTCGTTCAAGACACCTGGACCACCCATTCCGCATGGGCCTCTTCGGGTGAGGCTTTATCAAACCAGCCCTTTGTAGCGGGCGTTTGATGAGGATTTCGTTATTTCTGAACGTCCTCTTAACCAAAGCGGTAAGATAGAAAAGAAACTGCTTGAGGGGCAGGATCGGAGGAACCGTCTTGACCAATTTTGTTGTCCGTGTCGCAGGGGTTTTGACCTTGCTTCTGATCGCTGCTTGCTCAACGCCGGGCGGGAAGAGGGCTGCGGTTCCAAGTCCGCATGTGAAGGTGGGGGAGCCCTACCAAATTGGTGGGCGATGGTATTACCCAGCCGTTGATAAGGATTATGACCGGGTGGGCTTAGCCTCCTGGTATGGGCCCAATTTTCATGGAAAACTGACGGCCAACGGCGAAATATTCGACCAGAACCGGCTAAC
This sequence comes from Pseudomonadota bacterium, assembly GCA_039033795.1. Classification (GTDB taxonomy): domain Bacteria; phylum Pseudomonadota; class Alphaproteobacteria; order Caulobacterales; family Parvularculaceae; genus Parvularcula. Next base: position 637 of record JBCCBY010000227.1, read on the forward strand.
GGCTGCGCACCCCACCTTGCCGCTTCCTTCGATCGTTGAGGTCACCAACCAACGAACGGGGAAGAAGATCCGTGTTCGCGTGAACGACCGTGGGCCGTTCGCCCATGATCGTATTCTCGATCTGTCCATGGCCTCGGCGCGCAAGCTTGATACGCTCGATCAGGGCGTGGCCCCTGTCCGTGTGCGCTATGTTGGGGAAGCCCGCCTGTCCGATGCCATCACGCGGGTGGGGCAGCGCGAGCGAGGGCAGTCTCTTGCGTCAAAACCCCCAAGTCGCCGTTCTCCAGCCCCGCAACAGACCGCCCAAACAGGTGCAACGTCTGCGCCTGAACCCCAAATGATCTTCGCCAGCACGGGCGCACCCATCGCCAGCACGTCGATGGCAACGCGGACCGATCGGGGAAGCAAGCTCTATGTGCAAGTTGGCGCCTTCGCTTCGTCTGTGAATGCGAACGCTGCTGCATCGCGTTTCTCTGTCGGCACGCCCGTGTCGGTCGAGCGGGGCGTGAGCGCTGGCCGAACGTTAACTTTTGTTCGGCTTGGCCCTTATTCCGACACCATGAGCGCGCAAAATGGACTTCAGACTGCTATTGAGACGGGGTTCGTTGACGCCCTGATTGTCCATGAGGTTCTGAATTGACGCTGCGCCTTTTGCGCTTTGCGCTTTGTTGTTGGATCGCCTTGGCTGCCAGCCTTGGCGCGCATGGTTCGGCTGCGGATCTCATCGAGACCCGCGCGACCCATGCTGCTGTGATGGATGTGTCGACGGGTGATCTTCTGTTTGGGAAGAACGCTGATGACGCCGTCCCGCCAGCATCGATGTCGAAGCTGATGACCGTGGCCGTTGTGCTCGATCTCATCAAGCAGGGTCGCCTCAGCAATTCGACACCTTTCACCGTGTCAGAGAAAGCCTGGCGAACCGGCGGCTCGAAGATGTTTGTGTTGGTTGATACCGACATTGCCGTGATCGACCTTCTCAAGGGGATCGTCGTGCTGTCAGGAAACGATGCGTGCATTGTGATGGCGGAGAACATTGCTGGCAGTGAAGAGGCCTTTGCGGATCTTATGAATGCTCGTGCGCAAGCGTGGGGCCTGACTGATTCGACTTTTGGCAACCCAACGGGCCTTCCGCATCCTGATCAGCGTATGAGCATGCATGATTTGGCGCGGCTTTCACGCCATATCTGGACGGCCTATCCAGACTATCGCTTTTTGTTCTCGATCGAGGAGTTTACCTGGTCGGGCATCACCCAATCGAACCGCAACCCACTGATTGGATCGTTTCCCGGCGCGCGTGGCATGAAAACAGGGCACACGGAAGAAGCAGGATATGGCGTCGTCGGCCTCGCAGAGCAGGGCGGGACAACCCGTATTGCTGTGGTCGCTGGTTTGGAAACGGACGGGGAGCGCCGCCAAGCCGGAATCGATCTGATGGAACAAGCATTCAATGCGTTCGCCTTGCGAGAGTTTTTCGTTGCCGGCGATATTGTTGGCCAAGCCACCGTGTTTGCCGGAAAGAGCGACACGGTCGCGCTTATGATCGATCAAGATGTGATCTTCACACGCCACAAAAAAATTCTGGCGTCGGCCGAGGCAGAGCTTATCTATGAAGGCCCGTTAAGAGCACCGATCAGGTCAGGAGAGCAGGTTGCGATCTTACGTTTGACACTGCCCGGTGAGGAGGCGCGGGAATACCCTCTTTATACAGCGGAAGGTGTACGAGGCCTCGGGTTCTTCGAAAAGATTGGCCTCGGGTTTCAAGCGCTCTTTACACCCCCAGATGAAAGGGCGAGCAGGTGACGTTCATAACCTTCGAGGGCCCAGAGGGGGCGGGCAAAAGCACCCAAGTGAAACGTCTCGCTGCTGCCCTTGAAGAGGCCGGTCGTCCGGTCACCATGACAAGAGAACCGGGCGGCACGCGCGAAGCCGAAGCGTTAAGACGCTTGCTGCTCGCGCCGGAGCACCGATGGTCTCCGCTGGCTGAGGCGCTTTTGATGAATGCCGCGCGGGACAGTCACGTCGATGGTGTCATTGAGCCAGCGCTCTTTCGCGGCGATGTTGTGCTCTGCGATCGGTTCTTTGATTCCACCGAGGCCTATCAAGGCGGTGAAGATGGTGTGCCTGGTGACCTTCTCGCCGATCTCCGGACCAGCGCCGGACGGTGTGTGCCCGATTTGACGTTGATCCTGGATCTTTCAGCCAGCGAGGGACTGGCCAGGGCCCACGCGCGGGGCGCAGCGGACCGGTTCGAAGCCAAGGGGCTCAAATTTCATGAGCGCGTTCGCGCGCGTTTCCTGTCCATCGCTGAACGGGAACCAGAGCGCTGTGTTGTGATCGATGCCCGACCAAACATTGATCACGTAACGCGTGCCGTCCAATCAGCTGTTTCAGCTCGCCTACCAGGTCTGCTAGACATGGTGAATGATCCACCTTCCTCCCCCTGACGCCGCGTCGGAATTTTTGGCAGCGCCCGCCACGTTGTTGATGATTGAACAACTGCTCACACAGGATGCGTTGGAAGGCGGATTCGTTCTCGTCGGACCGCAATCTCAAGGCAAAGCGACGCTCGCATTTTTGTTGGCAGCGACACTTTTGAGCGGCGGCAAACGGCTTGGCGAAAGCGATGAAAAGGTCAGGAGCCTTATCGCGGCGGGTGCCCACCCTGATCTTCATGTCCTGAGACGGACAGAAAATGAAAAAACCGGGAAGCTGCGTGACCAAATCGATGTTACCGCTGCACGACATGTTATCCAAGGTCTTCATAAGACATCGATCAGTGGACGAATGGTCGTGATAGTGGACCTTGCTGATGAGTTACGCCGAGAAGCAGCCAACAGCCTTCTGAAGATTTTAGAGGAACCGCCTCAAGGCGCTGTCCTCTTTCTGTTAAGTCAGTCGACATCGCGCTTGCTCCCGACACTGACCAGCCGATGTCGCCGTGTCAAGCTTTCCTCGGTTCCAGAAGAGCCGCTTTCGACTTGGCTTATGACGAAAACGGATCTGACACGCGATGACGCTGCTAAAATTGCCGCGTCGGCAGGAGGCGCGCCAGGCCGAGCTCTTCGTCTGGCTTTGGGGGAGGGACAAGAAGCATTGGCCATTGCTGACACCTGGCTTCGCGCTGTTCATGGTCAAGACGATTTGTTCGCTGTCACGCGGCGATTTGCTGGAAAGGGGACGGAGGGCATGCGAGCCGAGGCCGTGCAGCTTATTTTGCAGCGGCTGCGCAAAGGCGCCATGGACAATGACGTGGCGATAGAGGTTCTTCGGTCGAGGCTCGCTGCATACGAAGCAGCGGAGGAAACATTTGCTGCATCAGGAACAGCAGACCCCGCGCAAACGGCCTATGTTGCCGGTCTCTCCGTCCGTCATGCTTTGTCTCAAGGCCATGCGTGATGTTTGTCGATAGTCACGTGAATTTGCATGGCGAGCGCTACACGGAGGACCTCGATGAGGTGTTACGGCGCGCAGCAGACGCCAATGTCGGTGCCATGCTCCTTATATCCGATCGGCTCGATAGTATCCCAGAAATCGCAGAAATTGCTGCGCAATCGGATCGTTTCACGCGATCTGTTGGGGTGCACCCACATCACGCGAAAGACCATCGAGACCTTAAAGCAACGACCCTTTTAGATCTAGCTGAGCCCGACGACGTGGTGGGGATCGGGGAATGCGGCCTTGATTTTCACTACAGTTATTCCCCCAAAGACGAACAGTGTACCGTATTTATGGAGCATATCGTCGCTTCCCAAGAGACAGAGTTGCCACTAATTATCCATACGCGAGAAGCAGATGACCTTATGCTTGACATGCTCTTGCAGGCGCGTCGTGTTAAAGAGTTCCCGTTTCTTCTTCATTGTTATACTGGTGGCCGTTTACTGATGAATGAAGGTCTACAAATGGGTGGTTACGTCTCTTTTTCAGGGATTATCACGTTTAAAAAAGCCGATGACGTCAGAGCCATGGCCAAAGATGTTCCGCTCAATCGCCTGTTGATTGAAACTGATTGCCCCTTTTTGGCGCCAGTTCCGCATCGCGGGAAACGGAACGAGCCATCCTACGTCCCCTTGGTGGCGGAGAAACTGGCGGAGATCAAAGGAGAGAGCGTGGGGGTGATCGAAGAGGCGACAACGGAGAATTTTTTCCGGTTGTTCAGTAGGGCGCCACGCCCATGAAGTTACGGGTTGTCATTCTTGGTTGCGGTTCTTCGGGGGGTGTGCCGCGGATTGGTGGCCCTGATGGGCGGGGGGATTGGGGTAAATGTGATCCTGATGAACCAAAAAACCTCCGATCACGATGCTCTATTGTCGTTCAGCGTGCTGATGTACATGGTTCGTTCAAGGGCAGACTCACCACTTTGCTGATCGACACATCCCCCGATATGCGGTTGCAACTTATTCAAAATGGTATTGAAAACCTCGATGCCGTGGCCATCACCCATGACCACGCCGATCA
>JBCCBY010000228.1:0-5064 GCA_039033795.1 Pseudomonadota bacterium
CGAAGTAAACTCCCCTCTTCGCATGGTAAGATCAAATCCGTCCACCACGGTGAGTGGCCCTTTTGGTGTTGGATAGACCTTAGTCACACCTTTGAATGAGAGGTAGGCGTCATTTGGCTTAACAGGAATGACCTTAGGGTCTTTATTCATCAATGGCGCTGTCATGACGGTTTCGATAGTGTTCGGGTTTCGGCCGATGGTCCTCGGTTGAACATCTGGATGCGATGGACCATCATCCGCCTTCGCTCGTTGCTCGATACCCGCCTTCATCAGATAATCGGTCACACTCTTTCGAAGAGCAACGAACCGAGCGTCATGATTAATCTTTGTACGGTCTCGGGGGCGTTCCAATTCGACACTGAAAGATGGGCCCAACGTTGCTTCTGGTCCAGGATTTAAGGGTATGATCCTGTCAGCCAGCAAGATGGCTTCATCGACATCATTCGTGATCAGAACTGTTGTTTTGCGTTCACGCTCACAAATCGCGGCAATCTCGTCCTGCAAGTTTGCCCTTGTGAGCGCATCAAGTGCCGACAAGGGTTCATCAAGCAGCAGAACATCTGGCTCAATAGCCAGCGCCCGGGCAACGTTAACGCGTTGTCGCATTCCTCCCGACAGTTCCGCAGGTTTACGATTTTCCGCATGCGATAAACCGACCATTTCGACATACTTATGAACCTGTGCGGACTTTTCTGTCTTCGTCCATTTCGGAAAGACAGCATCGACCGCCATACGGACGTTCTGTGTCACCGATAACCAGGGCATCAATGAGTAGTTTTGGAACACCACACCGCGTGCCGGTGATGCTCCGTCGACAACATCGCCGTCACAGCGGATTGTTCCCGAGGTCGGGCTCGATAACCCCGCCATCATGGAAATCAGCGTGGTTTTGCCCGATCCCGAGAAGCCAAGGATGGCCACAATCTCACCCTCATCAACATCCAAGTTGATATCCTTCAGAATGGTTTGCGTCGCTGAGCCTTCACCAAAACTCTTGCTAACGTGCTCAAGAGATAGGAAACTCATGTCACCTCTCCTTACCGTTGACCGGAGAAGGTGAACATTGCCTGCAACGTGTACATGACTCGATCGAGCAAGAAGCCGATCATGCCGATCGTCAGGACAGCAACCATAATACGGGCTAGGGAGTTCGATGAACCATTCTGAAATTCATCCCATACGAATTTTCCAAGGCCGGGGTTTTGAGCCAGCATTTCTGCGGCGATCAAGACCATCCATCCCACACCCAACGAGAGCCGAAGACCCGTAAAAATAAGCGGAAGCGAAGACGGAATAACCAATTTTGTGATTTTCTCATAAGGGCGAAGCCGGAGCACTTGGCTGACATTGAGAAGATCTTTATCGATCGACGAGACACCAAGCGCTGTATTGATCAGTGTCGGCCAAAGTGAACAGAGGGTCACGGTGATCGCCGATATCAAGAATGCCTTTGGCATGGCATCGCTCGGGGTGACATAGACCGCGGACACGACAATCGTCACGATCGGCAGCCAAGCCAAGGGGGACACTGGCTTAAACACTTGAATCAGCGGGTTTATCGCAGCATTGACGATCGGACTAAGCCCGCAAAAAATCCCCAATGGCACTGCGATCAGTGTAGCGATGATGAACCCGAAAAAGACGGTGTTAAGCGATGTCCAAATCTGGTCAAAATAGCTTGGTTTGCCGGTGAAGGCTCGTTCTCGGACCCGATCGGCGCGACCCTCCGCAATAAGCTGCGCATTACGCTCAGCCTGCCGCTCATAAAAGGCGACTTCTTTTGCCCGCACCGCATTATGATCATCAACCAGTGCACCAAATTGTTCGTAGACGGCAACTGGCCCCGGTATTTTCCCTAGACTGGTATCGATTTTCCCGGCACCCCAAGACCAAACGCCAAGGAACAGAAGGATGGCCAAAACAGGCACCCCCAACTGCTGCCAAAGCTCTTTGAGGTTGCTCGACAGACTTTCACCCATTCCTATACGAATGATCGGGTTGATAAACCCCAGACCGATCACCGCAAGGACATTCATAACTTGCTGAGGAGAAACCCAAGCCACCTCAAGACTTTGTTTTTGCTCTAATTCTGCGTTTTTTACCGGGACAACATCGTCGACTTCGTCATCGATGTTTGGCGCTAAGGCTAAAGCTTGGCTAGACATGGTGATGTCTCCTCATTCAATCGCCGGTTAAGACTTTTCGATATCGCCAGAGATCGTCACAACTTCACCCTCTTTCAGACCGATGGGAAACTGTGAGAGGTAATCGTTTGGCTTACGGCCATCGAACGTCACCCCGTCGATAAACTCGGTCTGCGGCGGTTTAAAACCGTCCGTTCCCCAAGGAAAATCGTCTTCGTTTGCTTTACCCTCTTCGACCAGCATCCGAGCTGCGGCGAGGTAAACATCCGGCCGGTAGACACGCTTTGCGGTCTCAATATACCAATCATCCGACATGGAATCGGGGATCTGACCCCAACGGCGCATTTGCGTTAGGTACCAAATGGCGTCGGAATAAAACGGATACGTCGCATTGTAACGGAAGAACACATTGAAGTCCGGAACCTGCCGAACATCACCCTTTTCATACTCAAAGGTGCCGGTCATCGAGTTTGCGATGACCTCAGCGTCAGCGCCGACATACTCAGACCGCGCTAGGATTTCCACCGCTTCTTCTCTGTTCGCGTTGTTGTTCTCATCAAGCCAAATTGCCGCTCGAATCAGCGCCTTCACCACGGCCAGATGCGTGTTCGGATTGTCCTCTGCCCAAGCATTGGAAACACCAAAGACCTTTTCAGGATTGTTCTTCCATATCTCAAAGTCCGTGATCACCGGAACACCAATACCTCTGAACACGGCTTGTTGGTTCCACGGCTCACCGACGCAGTAACCAAAAATCGTCCCTGCCTCGAGGGTTGCCGGCATTTGTGGTGGCGGGGTGACGGACAAGAAAGCATCAGCTTGAAACTGTCCGCTCGTGTCTTCCGTACCGTAATAACCAGGATGAATACCGCCAGCGGCGAGCCAATAGCGGAGCTCGTAATTGTGAGTCGAGACAGGGAAAACCATCCCCATTTTGAATTGCTCACCACGCTCGATGTAATCGTCGACAACCGGCTTGAGATAATCCGCCTTGATTGGATGCTGTGGCTTACCGTCTAGCTCTGGAACATGCTCTTGCATCGCCTCCCAGACCTCATTGGACACCGTGATGCCGTTCCCGTTCAGATCCATGGAGAAGGCCGTGATAATGTCAGCCTGCGTCCCAAACCCGATCGTCGCACCAAGCGGTTGGCCAGCCAACATATGGGCTCCGTCAAGCTGTCCATCGATCACGCGATCGAGCAAAACCTTCCAATTGGCTTGGGGCTCGAGGGTGACGTAAAGACCCTCGTCTTCGAAATATCCAAGCTCATAGGCGATCGCGAGCGGCGCCATATCTGTGAGCTTAATGAAGCCGAAGGTGAGCTCATCCTTCTCCACATCGAGCATGTCAGCATGCGCCGGTGCAGCGAGCACGGTCACCGATAATGAAACCGATGCGAGAAGACGTTGAAGCGGACGAAAAGCGAGAGCCATGCCAGGCGTTCCTTTTGTTCGAGCGCGCGCACCATTGAGGATGCGGCGGGCCTAATCATATGAAGTGGAAAATGGCCGTCGCGAACGTCCACGCGGCGGGAAGATACAAGATGCGTGCTCCTCATCGAGCCGCGATCATTCCCTCCATCATCTATAGCTCACGAGCGTCGGTCGGAAAAGAGGAATTTTTGCGCCGCGGCATATTAATGCAGCTTTTCACCATGAATGGGGTTTTGTGAGCACGATTGTTGCTCAACACAGCGTCTTAGGGGGTCCGTTCTTTTGTGCAGAGCAGCGAATCGCTCGGCGAGCAAAGAGGCTCTTGCCAAAAGCGTGCCCGGCAGATCCAAATCAACATCCGAACACTGACCTCGGCCCCTGACAAACTCGGAGAGATCAGCACACCAATCCAACGCCAAGCGCTCTTGTGTTTCGAACCGTGCGGCGAGACCATGAACAACAGATGATCATCACACGGGCACCCATCAACCATTGAAGGGGGGAACCTCAGCCTCAATCAATCAACCGATGGATACGATGATGGTCGGTTTTTGTCTGGTCGGGACCATAGTGTGACCACCGTATGGCGTCGGTCCACCGCGTCGCGCTGGTTACTCCGCACCATAGCGGAGCAAAACCGCAGGCACCGTGCGGACGATGATCTCTAGATCGAGAAGAAAATCACGGCGAATCGAATAGACAGTATCAAGAGCAACACGGCGGCGGTAAGTTGTCTCGCTGCGTCCACTCACTTGCCACAGTCCAGTGATGCCAGGCACGCACTCGACATAGTTGCGCGCATGCCGTCCGTAACGCGCCAGCTCCTCGTCCGTGATGGGGCGCGGACCAACCAAACTCATCTCGCCGCGCAACACGTTAATCAACTGTGGCAACTCATCCAAGCTCGACGCGCGAAGGAACCGGCCAATGCGCGTCACCCGAGGGTCATTCGTGATCTTCCTGCGCTCGTTCCACTCATCTCGCGCAGCCTTGTTCTCAGCAAGGTGACGGCGAAGAATATCTGCTCCGTTGACGGACATACTACGGAACTTCAGGCAGTCAAACGGCTCTCCACCACGGCCAACACGGCGATGACTGTAAAACACAGGCCCACCGTCCCGCGACACCAAAAAGCCAATCAGCAGGAACAAGGGCAGAGCAACAATCAAAGCAAGCGAGGCGACAACCACGTCAAAAACACGCTTCACGAGGTCACGAGATGCAAATTTAAGAGACTTTAGCGCAGCGTCTCCGCGCGCATCCGTAACAACCAAGCCCGCCATGATATCCCCACAACGCTAACGCCACCCTGTCCGAGGTTAATCGAAGCCTAAGACATTCGCAACGATTTTTTAACGGCAAGTTGTACGGTTTTAACGCTAGGTTGTAGAAATTGGGCGAAAATAACAAACACAGAACGCCTCGCCTTGAAGCATTCATGCACACCTCAGTTTGTCTATACCTATGGCGCCGGTGTGGATGC
>JBCCBY010000229.1:0-5040 GCA_039033795.1 Pseudomonadota bacterium
AGTACCACCATGGTGGTTCCATGTAAGCTATTGAGGCTTGCTCCAGCACTGCCATCTCCATGGCTTCGATGGCGCCAGTGAGGTCACCCTTGGCTGCTAAAATACGGGCACGAACAGTTCGTGCAGCTATCTTGAGAACCGCGGTGACGGGCATTCCCAACTCTTCGAGTATATCAAGCTCCGGTGACCCCGCTAATGCCTCAAGCGCTTCAATTTCGGCATCCGCTTGGTCGAGGCGGCCAGATCGCGCATAGGCATCCCCCCGCGCATAGTGCCACGCCAATTGAAGATAGGGATAGGTGTCACCCGGATCATCGATCGCCAGAACGTCTTCGGGCGTGCCAAACTGCGCGGCGGTAAAATAGGGCGCAGCCTTGATCGCTTGAATAAACGGGACAGCGGCGACCATTTCGGCGGGAAGGGACTCGTCGAGCTTTATGGACATAGCCAGTGCCGTGTCCCCATCGCCTGCCATTTGCGCTGAGGTCATCGCGAAGTGGACATTGTGGGGGTAGTAGCCGTGTGAATACATCGGGTGCGGATTATCGGCGGTTTTGAGATACGCTTCGTCAACCGCAACGGCGATGATGTTGTGGTCGAGAGATTTCTTCCAGCGCCCGAGCCGGTAATAGGTGTGCGACGGCATATGGACGAGGTGACCAAGATCAGGGGTGAGTGCGGCGAGCTTATCCGCGAACGGTTCGGCCCGGTAAGGGTCTGAGGAGGCTTCGGTGATATGAATGTAAAGATGGATCGCCGGAACATAGGTCGGATTTCGCGCCAGGACTGCTTCGATCAATTCCACCGTCCTGGCCGTGCGGCCAACGGGAAGACGTCCGCTTGCGTCCCAATACACCCAAGGCTGCGCGTCCATGTTGGCCTCTGCCGCCAGCACCGCGATGAAGTCATCTTCAGGATAAGCGCGCGCTGCGGCGTCCATTGCGTCGGCAAAGGCCTCGCCATCCTCTGAGACCAGGCCGTCCGCGGTGCGCACGTACCGATCGACAAGAGCGGCAGCCAGCATCTCCTCTTTGGTGCCTTTCTCGGCGAGCTCTAGCGCTTGAGCTGCTGCATCAAATGCTGGCCGTCGGCGATCGTCTGCAAAGCCATCATTGATGTTGCTGCCAAGAGCGAAACCTTCTGCCCAGAAACAAAGGGAGCATTGAGGATCAAGCGCTTGGGCTGTTTGGAACTCTTCGATGCCTGCGAAATGATTGAAGTTAACGACATAAGCAAGGCCGCGATCAAAAGCGGTTTGCACGCCCTCAACCTCTGAGCCCGATGGATAACTCAAAAGAGCAAGCGTCTCCGCGGTCAGTTCACCGCCTGCGGCCGTCACCTCGTCTGGCCCATAGGTCGTGGCGGCGGCTGTGGCGGCCGCGAGGAAAAAGGCGCGCTGGTTTGGCGGGGTGTTTTGGTCTCCGCAGCGGCTTTGCGCCATAAAAACCGGGTCGAGAAAAGCTGCACCTTCGTCGTTTTTGTTCGAAACAGAGATGCCAGTGAGGGTTATCGCGCACGCTGCAGCGCTCAAAAAAAGTGTTCGTTTTGAAAGCATTGTCCGCCGTCCTTGGGATGTTTGATGCGTGATCAGCATGCGAATAAATCGATCGCTCCATCGGTTATCGTGGCGTTCCCATGTAAGCAAGAGCGCTCAACATGAAGCGCCGGTGAGGAGCGCACCCTTGCGTGTGGCCTCTGGTTTTGCCGCTTGCCATAGTGGCAGTGGGCGTGTCACTAAAACAGCAGCGGTAGTCTTGCACCCCGCTGTGAGCGCACGGCCCATCAGGAGAGACCTTGCTATGCCCGATCCCAAGACCATTTTGATCACAGGCGCGTCGGCCGGTATCGGTGCGGCCACCGCCCAGTATTTTGTTGATCAGGGGTGGAACGTGGCCGGATCAATGCGAACACCGGACAAGGCCGGTGCTTGGGCCAAGGCTGAGCATGCCTTTGCGCCGAGGCTCGATGTCACGGACCTGGCGTCGATCAAAGAAGGCGTTACGGAAACGCTGGCGCGTTTTGGCAAGATCGATGTGCTTTTTAACAATGCGGGTGTGTCGGCAGCAGGACCGGTTGAAAGTTCGTCTGCAGAGCAGATTGAAAATTTGTTCAATGTCAACCTCACAGCTGTCGTGCACACGACCAAGGCGGTTTTGCCTTCCATGAGGCAGAACGGCGCTGGTCTGGTTATGACGACATCATCCGTCTCAGGATTGATCCCTTCGCCGGGGGTGGCGCTTTATGCCGCCTCGAAATTTGGTGTCGAAGGTTTGATGGAAGCTTGGCGCTATGAGCTGTCGATCCACGGTATTCGGGTGAAGCTGATCGAACCTGGTCCCATCAAAACAGAGATGCTGATGGAGAACGAGATCGGCCGTCACGAAGCCTACGCCGTGGTTCAGGCGTCAGGTGACAAGGTGATGCGACGCCTCCAGAAGATGATGATTCCAGCAGAGAAGGCCGCAGAGCAGATTTATCAAGCCGCGGTCGATCCCTCCGACCGTTTGCGTTACCTCATCAATTCCCCGGGGCCTGTCGTGACACTGAGGAAATGGCTTCCCGCGCCGCTCTGGAAGCGCATAATGATGCGAACAATGAAGCCCTAAGGCGCATGCCGGTAAACGAGCACATGTCCCCGCTTGGGGTGATCCAGCGCCCGCTCCAGAACAGCGCCGAGTTTTTCTGCAAGAGCGATCGATGGGGTGTTCTCAGCGGTGATGCAGCTGTGAACTTTGTCCCAGCCTAGCGTCTCCAGCGCATAGGTTTTGGCGCGGATCGCGGCTTCAGCCGCATAGCCGCGACCTTGTTTGGCATTGATGATCGCCCAGGTAATCTCGCGTTCAGGCCAGCCTTCAGGGTACCAAAGGCCGACAAGACCGCAAAAGTCACCGGTCTCTTTTTCCTCCACAGCCCAAGCGCCATAGCCGCGGATGATCCAGTGTCCCATCATCGCTGCTGCGGCACGCCATGCCCCTTCACGGTCCAGCGGCCCTCCATAATAGCGGGTTGCCTCTGATGAATAAAACTCAGCATAGGGTTCAAAGTCTGTATCATGGCAGAACGCGCGCATCACAAGGCGCTCTGTTTCCAGAACCGGAATGTGAAAGCAGACGGTTTGGGGCGTGGTCATGATATCAGCTTAAACCGACCGGCCCCGCTTCTCCACCATCATGCGGTAAGGTGCTGTCATCGCGAAGCCGATAACACGGGGCAGTCGACGGCGTGAGCGGTATATTCCGCCCACGACCTAATATCAGTCGGTGAGGCTTAGTAAGCTAATGGGGCTCTGTCGAGTTAGTCGCTCAGCACTTCCACATCGACCATGGCGACGCCGACAATATCCATGTCGATCTCGCTGGCCGCCGCGCCGCTTAAGTCAATCACCCGATTATGGGCATAAGGACCACGGTCATTGATCCTTACCACAACGCTTTGGCCAGTGTCCTGACGGGTCACACGCACCCTTGTACCAAAGGGCAGCGTCCGGTGTGCTGCAGTGTAGCCATTGTGGCGGTAGGGCTCGCCGCTCGCGGTGGGGTTCCCGTCGAGGCTTTCTGCATAATAAGACGCCTCGCCAGAGAACCGATCGCTCACCTGGCCTTGATCGGAGGGTTCCGCCGGTTTGGGGGCGAGGGCCTCAAGAATGGAGGTTTCCTCGGCGCCATCGTTCGTTGTGGTGGCGGTCTCATCGGCGACCTCAGCGTCGCTTGGAGGCGGGGTCACGCGCTCGATGAGCGACTCCATCGATTCCTTTGGCCCGACGAGGCTCTGCCCCTCCAGCATGTTGGTGGCCATCACATATTGGCCGCCAAGAACCACGCCGGCCCCCGTGACCATGCCAAATGCAAAACTTCGAAGTCCCATGGTGCTCCCCAGAGTGAAATTGTGTTCCCAGTCGCGGAGCTTAGCGGGAAGGGCGCCCAACGCAAATCGGGCGAGCACCCTTAAAGGATGCCCGCCCGATCAATGGGTTGTTCGGCGTGGCGCCTCGTCGCCTAGTAGCGGTACTCTTCGTTTTTGAAGGGTCCGGCCTGCGGGACGCCGATATAATCGGCTTGCTCATTCGACAGCTCACTGAGGTTCGCGCCGACATGGGCGAGGTGCAGGGCGGCGACTTTCTCATCGAGCTGTTTGGGCAGGACGTAGACTTTGTTCTCGTACTGACCGGTGTTGTTCTTAAAGAGCTCGATTTGCGCCAGCGTCTGGTTGGTGAAGCTTGCGGACATCACAAAGCTTGGGTGGCCGGTGGCGTTACCGAGGTTCACGAGGCGCCCTTCGGAAAGAAGGATCACCTTCTTGTCTGCTGCGATCTCGATCATGTCGACTTGGTCTTTGATGTTGGTCCATGGATAGTTCCGCAAGGCATCGACCTGAATCTCGTTGTCAAAGTGACCAATGTTGCAGATGATCGCCATGTTCTTGCACGCGCGGAAATGATCGGCCTTCAGAACATCCTTGTTACCCGTCGCGGTGACGATGATGTCAGAGCGCGGCGCGGCATCTTCCATGGTGACAACTTCGTAGCCGTCCATGGCGGCTTGCAGGGCACAGATGGGGTCGACCTCGGTGACGATCACTCGGGCACCCTGGCCGGCGAGCGACTCGGCGCAGCCCTTGCCCACGTCGCCGTAGCCGGCGACGACCGCGACCTTGCCGCCGATCAGCACGTCGGGGGCGCGGTTGATGCCGTCGACGAGCGAGTGCCGGCAGCCGTAGCGGTTGTCGAACTTGCTCTTGGTGACCGAGTCGTTGACGTTGATCGCCGGGAAGAGCAGCGTGCCCGCGCGCTGCATCTCGTACAGGCGGTGGACGCCGGTGGTGGTCTCCTCGGAGACGCCACGGATGCCGGGGGCGATCTTGGAGAAGAACTCCGAGTCGTCGGCGAGGATCGTGCGGCAGCGCTCGAGGAACACGCCCCACTCTTCGGGATCGTCCTCGTCGGCGACGGGAACCGAGCCGGCCTTCTCGAACTCGAGGCCCTTGTGCACGAGCATCGTGGCGTCGCCACCATCGTCGAGGATCAGGTTCGGGCCGCCACCG
>JBCCBY010000230.1:0-5022 GCA_039033795.1 Pseudomonadota bacterium
ACTATGGTCTCAAGGCGAACGGTGTCTGGGAAGAAGGCGATCGCGCGATCAAACAGCTCAAAAAGTGCATTGGTCGGATCGACAAGATGTCTGCAGAGGACATGGAGGCACCCACCAACAGCGGGCTCGAACGCATTGGCGAAGCAACGCGGCATCTTCTCACCGCCGAAGAGAAGGAAGATGCCTCTGCAAACCTAAGCGCGTCGCAAGTCGCGCTGGAAGAGCTTCTGGTGATCGGCGGATGGCACAGTGTCTCGCCTGCCCTTGAAACGGCATTTCTCGGCCCGGACCGGCAGTTCGAACAAGCCTTTGCCGCAACAGTTGGCGCACTGATTTGTTCAAGCCACGAGCGCTGGCAGCCCTTCCAAAAGATCCTGTCCGCCCTGCGCGAGGAGCGCATACTCGCTAATCAAGAAAAGATATTGGCGACAGTGGAGTCCCAGCGCCCTGAACTGTTTACGGAATTGCAGACCAAAGAACAGTTGCTCAACGCCTTCCTTGGAAAAATCGGCGATGCGAATGTCCCGCCCGACCGCATCGGCGATGCGCTTGATGCGTTTTACGCAGACTACCAGCGCATCTTGGTTGATCTGTCGCGGCTTCGAAACTTACCTGTTGAGCTTCAAGCGCGCCGAAATGAGGCGAATCGCCTTGCCGATAAGGGCCGCATCAGAGAGGCGCGTGCGCTTTATCGTTCGTTGGCTGATGACCTCCAGGCCCGGCGTGAAGAACTCGCTATCGAAGAGTCGGAGATGCGAAAAAGCGATGCTGCTCTCGCCTTGCTTTCGGACGTCACCGAAGCTGCACAACTCTTCGATCAAGCTGCAGCAATTCTGCCTGAAAGCATGGCTGCCGAAGCAGCCAACATTCGAGAAGAGGCGGCAGACTCTCTCAAAGAGCAGGCGGTTCACTTTGGAACTCCTGGCGCCTTCGAACAATCGTTTGAATTCTATCGGGCGCTCATAACCAGTGCGCATCAGCGCGGATTGAAGGCAGAAGCAGCGAGACTACAGAACAATCTCGGCAGTGCGCTCAGGGTCAAAGGCGAGCGCGGTGATGACCAGGCCTTGGACGGCGCCATCACCGCCTATCGCGACGCCCTCCAAGAAAGAACCCGCGAACGCGTGCCCCTCGATTGGGCCATGACACAGAACAATCTCGGCATTGCGCTGGCGGTCAAAGGCGAGCGCGGCGATGACCAGGCCCTCGAGGACGCCATCACCGCCTATCGCGGCGCCCTCCAAGAAAGAACCCGCGACCGCGTGCCCCTCGATTGGGCCATGACACAGAACAATCTCGGCATTGCGCTGGCGGTCAAAGGCGAGCGCGGCGATGACCAGGCCTTGGAGGACGCCATTGCCTGTTACCTCAACGCGCTCGAGGAGTTCACCGAAGAGCGCGCCCCCGCCTGGCACGCGATGGCTTCACGCAACCTCGAACGCGCCCTCGCCCTCAAAAGGGAGCGCGCCGCGCCGTGACGCCGCGGCGGCCATCACATTTGCAGCGCCCCCCTTGCCCAGGATCACCGCACCGCACAAAGCAGCACCAAGATCGCGTGACGGAAGTGAAGGAGAGTTGCACCATGTCTCAGGCGCCCGAGGGGCATGAGTATGTCCCCCCATTCAATGCTGCCGATACGATTGTGGGGGGCTTTCGCCACATTAGCGAGACTTTTGTCCCCGCCCTGCGTCGGCATACGGTGCTGCTCATCGTTTTTCTCACGATCACCGTCTTCCTACAGCTGCAAGGCATGGACGCAAAGCGCGCTGTGACCTTCAGCGCCATCGCTGGGCGCGGCGCGGACTTCGGAGACTCAATGACGCTTGCCGTCCTTGGCCTGATCAGCACGTTTGTCGGGCTTTTGTTCAACTGCATTATCGCCATGTCCGAGTACCAAAACGCCGTCGGCCTCAAGAGCCGAGGCTACCGCGTTAAATTCGGCACCTCGGAACCGCCGATCCTGGCAATCTCTGAAGAGGTGGTCACCCTTTTCATTTCGGGCGCGAAGAAGGCCCTCAAAATTTTGCCCGCCATCTTGGCGGCTGCCTTCACCTTCGCCATCGCAACGACGCTGGGCAATATGATTATGATGGCCAGCTTTACCGGCGGAAACACAGCGGTCCTCGGTTTCTTTCAACTGATCTTCCGCATTTTGAGCATCATCACGGGGCTTTGGCTGTTCCAACGCAATGGCCGGTACTATCTCTTCCGCGTGCCCGTGATTGCGCATCGGGGCTTTGCCGATGAAGACGCAATCGCGCAGACCTTCCGCGTCGATTATCCAAAAAGCGTCCGTACACCAATGTTCTGGAAATGCCTCGCCGTCGTGGTGGTCTCGATGCTGTTCGGCATCGTGACAGGATGGCTGATGGAGCAGGTCCTCAAGATCTTTGACATCTTTGAGAATGGCGGCGTCGGCTTTACAATTAAGGGCGTCTTCTCCGTCGCGGCGAACCTTCTGTCTTGTCTCTTCTTTGCCGGCTGGATGGCCCAGGTATGGAAACCGAGCGGCGACGCCTTCCCTGCCGCAGCTTCGGAAGAACCAGCAGCGGACACCGCCGAGCCTGAAACGCCGACCTCGCCCGACGCTGAACCTTCGGCCTAACGACCTATAATCACCCGATCTGAACCGGATCCTCCTCGCCGAGGGTACGGTTCAGGCGCTATCGTTACTGGTCCATCAACCATAGCGCCGCTAAAGGCTTTTCTATGGATGACACGACGACGAAATTCACCGACCAGGAAGCGCTCGATTTTCACTCTGTCGGCAAGCCCGGCAAGCTGGAGGTCACCCCGACCAAACCCATGGCGACGCAGCGCGATCTGTCGCTTGCCTACTCGCCGGGCGTGGCGGTTCCGGTGGAGAAAATCGCCGAAGACCCCGACAGCTCCTATGACCTGACCACCCGCGGCAACATGGTGGGCGTGATCTCCAACGGTACCGCGATCCTGGGCCTGGGCAATCTCGGCGCCCTCGCCTCCAAACCGGTGATGGAAGGCAAGTCGGTCCTCTTTAAGCGCTTTGCCGATATCGACTCGATTGACCTGGAGGTGGACACGGAAGACCCCGATGCCTTCATCGACGCGGTGCGCCACCTTGGCCCCTCCTTTGGCGGGATCAATCTTGAGGATATTCAGGCACCGGACAGCTTTTATATCGAAGAGCGCCTCAAAGAGCTGATGGATATTCCTGTCTTTCACGACGATCAGCACGGCACGGCGATCATCGCGGCGGCGGGTCTCCTCAACGCCCTCGATATCAATGGCAAGGCGATTGGCGATGTGAAGGTCGCTGTCTCGGGCGCAGGCTCCTCGGCCCTGTCGGTGGTGAGCCTGATGAAGACCTTGGGCGTGAAACACGACAACGTCCTGGTCTGCGACCGAGCCGGCATCCTGCGCCCAGGGCGTGAGAAGAAAATGAACCAGTGGCAATCAGCCCACGCCGTGGATACCGATAAGGTCAGCTTGGTGGACGCCATGGACGGCGCCGATGTCGCAATCGGGCTTTCCGTCGGCGGAGCGATTACGCCTGAGATGGTCCAGTCGATGGCCACCAACCCGATCATTTTCGCCATGGCGAACCCAACGCCCGAAATCACACCGGAGCAAGTCGCAGAAATCCGCAATGACGCGATCATGGCCACGGGCCGCTCGGACTACCCCAACCAGGTCAACAACGTCCTTGGCTTTCCTTATATCTTCCGCGGCGCCCTTGATGTCAGGGCACGGACGATTAATGAAGAGATGAAAGCGGCCTGCGCCCGCGCGCTTGCTGAGCTGGCGCGCGAAGACGTGCCCGACGAGGTCGCGAACGCCTATGGCACGCGCCTTCAATATGGACCGGGATACATCATCCCCACCCCATTCGACCCGCGCCTTCTTTCGAAAGTGCCGCCGGCGGTGGCCAAAGCGGCCTGCGATACCGGCGTTGCCCGGAAGCCCATTCGCGATTTCCCGCGCTATCAATCAGATCTTGCCACCCGCCTCGATCCATCGGCGAGCTTCCTGCAAAAGATCCACGCCAGCGTTAAAAGCTCTGAACCCAAAAAGCGGATCGTTTTTGCCGAAGGCGAAGAAGAGGTGGTGATCCGCGCAGCCCATGCCTTCCAAAGCCAAGACTTGGGCCAGGCGGTGCTGATCGGCCGGGAAGACCAAGTGCGCCGGACCATGGATCGCTTAGGCCTCAGCAAAAACCATAATGTCGAAATTTGGAGTGCCCGCGAGTCGGCGCAAACAAAAAAGTACACAGAATACCTTTACAACCGCCTCCAACGCCAAGGTTTTCTCGAAAGGGATTGCCGCCGGATGGTGAACCAAGACCGCAACGCCTTTGGCGCTTGCATGCTCGCCATGGGGCATGCGGACGGCATGGTGACCGGCGTCACGCGGCACTATAATGTCGCCCTGCGGCACGTCCAATACGCCCTCGATGCCCGCGAGGGCGAGCGGCTCATCGGTATGTCGATCATCCTCGCCAAAGGCCGCACGGTCTTTATGGCCGATACGTCGATTACCGAATTACCGTCCTCAGAAGAACTTGCCGATATCGCTATCCAGACGGCCCATGCCGTAAGGGCCCTTGGCCATGAGCCGCGGGTGGCCTTTGTCAGCCACTCGAATTTTGGTAATCCGCGCACAGAGAATATGGAGCGGGTGGCCGAAGCGGTCAATTTGCTCGATGGGCGCGATGACGTCGATTTCGAGTATGAGGGGGAGATGACGCCGCGCATGGCCCTCAACCGCGATTTGAGGGGGATTTATCCCTTCAGCCGCCTCACCGGCAATGCCAATGTGCTGATTATGCCGGGGCTGCATTCGGGCGGTATCGCCTCGAAATTGCTGGGCGAGATTGGCGGCGCCACGGTGATTGGACCGACACTGATCGGCCTCGAAAAGCCGGTGCAGATTGTGCAGACGGGGATGCAAATGAACGATGTGCTGACCCTCGCCTCCATCGCCGCTTATGACCTCGACGAGCACCACCGGGAATGGGTGGCGGAACAGACGTCCGACTAGCGCCCA
>JBCCBY010000231.1:0-5010 GCA_039033795.1 Pseudomonadota bacterium
CGACGGCAATCTCTATATCGATTACAGGCCATCGTCGGCGCATGTCTCCGATATCCTGTCGGGCGTGAATGCGGCTGGTATCAGGGTGAAAGACATCTCCACGGTCGAGGCCGACCTTGAAGATGTCTTCTTAGAGATGACCTATGGCAGCGACCGCTAACAGCGGCCACTGCCCCAGGGTTTTTAGTAACGGTAGGTCAGCGAGAAGCGGAAGTTCCGACCAGGGAGCGGTACCTGATCCTTCAGGAACGACGTGTGAAGCCGCGCCTCATCATTGGCGAGGTTGAGACCGGCGATCGAAATAAAGACGTTCTCTGCCAACTCCCAATCTGCATACAGATTAACAAGCGTGTAGCTATCGGTTGGAAGCTCGAACGACGCCGTGTCATCAGCCTCGGCCGAATACTCCACCTCTGTCCGAAGACCAAAGTCGAGATAGCTCGCCTCAACACCGAAAATCACGCCGAGTGGCGGGATACGCGGCAACTGATCGCTGCCCGAGGAGTCTGCCTCTGATAGCTTCGCATCAACGTAATCGACGACCACGTCGGTTGAGAAGTCAATGCCGAAGAACTGACCAAGTTCAGCCGCTGCTTCAATTTCGAAGCCAGCAAAGGTGGCATCGGCTGCTGTGAACTGTGCAGCCGCCAGCTCGCCAAACTCTTCAAGCTCTTCCTCATCGTCTTCACCGCGGGACAATAGAATGTCCGCACCCGTCTGACCAAGGTCACGCAAGTAGATGAAGTCGCTATAGTCGGTGTAGAAACCTGTCACAGCGAGATAGCCCCAATCGTTATCGAAGCGAACGCCGCCTTCGACACCCAGAGCTGTCTCGGTGTCAATTTCGGTGTCACCGATCTCGAACTGATTTGTCGCAAGGTGTGGACCATCGGCGAACAATTCCGTCGCCGTCGGTGCACGCTCAGTCCGCGAGACGGTGGCACTGACGGAAACAAAGTCGCTGACCTGATAAGAACCGCCGAGTGATGCCGAGAAGCCGTCGAAGTCACGGTCAATGTTATCAACGGTGTCGGTGAGCTCGGTCCGCTCGTAGCGGATCGCACCCTCGACAAGCGCAGGGCCAAAGGTCAGTTCTTGGAAGCTAAAGAAGCCGTACTGATCAGTGTCGACTGGATCGACAAAGGCCTCTTCCCCGATCGCAGAGAACTCGCTGCGACGATACTGGAAGCCCGACGCACCACGCCAATTGCCGCGTTGGGCCTGTTGTGCCTCGACGCGGACTTCATACCCTTCATTCGTGAAGACAGTCCCTGGCTCACCAGGACCTTCGAACTCCGTGTGCTCATAATCGGCATAACCAGCAAACAGATCGATCCGCGAAAAAAAGTCGGTGTCGAGGTTAAGGCTGGCATTCACGTCAACGCGGGTTTGCTCTTGGTCGATGAAGACGCCGCCTTCTTCTTCCTCTTCCTCGTGATCATCATCGTCGTGATCATCGCCCTCTTCTTCCTCATGACCGTGACCATGGCCACCAGGCAGACCGTACTCGGTTTCAAACTGTTGAACGGAGAAGCCAAAGAAGCCTTTGTCGCCAATAAAGGAGAGACCACCAGAGTAGCTCTCTGTCTCCACGAAGGAGTTCTCGAGGGTCACGCTGTCGACATCTGGTGCCAGCTCTTCGCCTTCTTCACGGCGGAGAACATTCGACTCAGGATCAGCCGGAACGTCATAATCGTCGGCATCGCGGTACGCGCCTGCACCTGAGGCAACAACGCTCACGCCGCCAAATTCGCCGATGAGAACATTGCCGCCGCCAGCAAATTCATAAGCGTTGTCGACGGTGCTGACGCTACCGCGGGCTGCCGCGTTGACGCCTTTTTCTGGAACCGTGCTGGGAATACGCCCATCGGTGACGTTCACCACACCACCGTTCGCGGCACTCCCGTAACGAAGCAGACCAGACCCACGGATCACTTCGATACGCTCGGCCAGCACTGGCTCAATCGGTGTGGGGTGGTCAGGGCTGGCCGCCGCCGCATCGATCGAACCAATACCGTTTGTCAGGGTCCTGATACGCTCACCATCAAGGCCGCGAATAATCGGGCGGCTGGCGCCCGCACCGAAGAAGGTGCTGCTGAGACCAGGTTCGCGGCGAAGCGTTTCGCCGAGGGTGGCCTGGGCCTGGCGACGAAGCTCGTCGCCTTCGATCACAGACACAGCGCTCAGTGCCGCCTCAGCGGGACGCTCCAGCGGCGAGGCCGACACAACAATCGTATCGGGATCCGTGGCGTGGGGTGAGGCCACCGCCGCGGCAAGGGCACCCGTGGGCGCGACAGCAGCGGCGCTGCTTAAAAGAAGAAGTCGGATAGACATTTTGTTACCTATAGGCTCGCGCCAGGACGCACCTGGACGCTTCGATGAATTGATAAGGATAGGAAGACTGCTCGATCAGAGCGTGGGGGGTGCTCGGATCGCTGAGCCATCGGGTGAGGTGAACGCCGCGGCATCAATGAGTTTTTCGAGCTTCAGCGGGCTGAAGACGATCGGCGCCCGAACAAATCCAGGCTCTGCATGCAAGATGGGATCGTCATCACGATCATTGTGCGCCGCACACACACAGATAACGGGCTCACCCGAATGGTCGTCATGATCATCCTCGTGATCATGCGCAGCCGCCAGGGTTGGCAAAACGAGTGCCCAAACCGCCAGCAACCAAGCCATCGACGTTTGCAAACGCCCCATTGCGAAAAACCCCACAGCGAGAGCGCTATAGCTGCTGCTTGGTCGTGAGGCTAGGGCTGTGCGAAGAGTTGCAACACAGTTTGCGGCAATCTGTTGGCAATTTGCAGCGCCTGGATGACAAGCTGGTCTTGCACCCGGAGTGATTCCAGACGCGCAGCCTCCTCACCGAGGTCCGCCTCCACCAGCGCCGCCACGCCCTGATCAAGTCCATCGGTCAGGTCTTGAAGATAGTCGCCCTGAACCGAGAGCGTGCGCTCAAAAAGACCCAGCGCAGCAAAGGCCGTGTTCAGCTTTTGCTGCGCCGCATCAAGAACCTTCAGCGCGCCTTCGGTGGAAAAGCCCGCTTGGTCGACCGGGACAACCGCTTCCAAAAGCTCGATCAATGAGGCCGCTTGCACCCGCAAATCACTGCCAACGAAATAGGCAATCTGTCCCACGGGAAGCCAATCGGTCGCCAGATAGGATGTCAGCTGATCAAAGTCTTGTTCGGAGAAAATTTCGTTGTAGACGAGGATCTTATCGATTGATCCTTGGAACCGGTTGCCGCCAGGACCCGCGCCCGTGTCACTGACATTCACACCGTTAACCACGCCGCTACCAGCCACCTGACCAATGCCGATGTTGTCGGGGTGATCATATAGAATGCCGACCCCCTCGGCTCGATCAACCAAGATACCATCAATATACGCCTGAAACTCGCCGGTCGCCGTATCATTGCCAGCGAGCACCAGTTGAGCTGTGTACCGAGTGTTGGGCTGAATCTCTGTTTGAACCTCCCTGTACGTCCAGGCCGGCGTCCCATCATTCGGCAAATTATAACCACCAAACACCAATAGCCCATCGCGCACGGAGATATTCAGACCGCGCGCGCCGCCGCCCTCTTCGTAGATGATCTGCTCGGTCGTGACATCCGCACCCGTCTCAAAGCTGATCACAAAGGTCCGCTCGTCAACCCCCCCAGGGTTTGTGCCGACGTTCACACCCGCCACATCGCCAAAATCTTGGGTCGGAATAAGGCCGGGAGCGCCAAACAGGTCGGTTGAATCAAGATCAATCAAAGCGCCTGGAAGGGGATCGACCACTGTGTTCACGGCCAGCGGCGCTTCACCCAACCCGGCGCCGCGGATATTCAAGGTCTGGAAGTTGAACCGGCTGTCGCTGCGATCCAATCCGATGATAATCGATTGGTTCCTCCGTGTATCAAGGAAATTGACGCCGTTGAAGCTTGCCGCCTCAATGATGTCACGCACAACCTCGATCTGACCCTCGATCACACCTTCGAGCTGTTCAGCGGCAAACCCCGTTTCGATCGAGACGACACTGCTTTTGATGTTGAGGATGGCATCGTTGATCGCGCCTTCAGCCGATGTCGCGGTGTTGAGGGCACCGATGGCGTTCTGAAGATTGTCGCGCGTGCCTTGGATGATGGTCACATCGGCCCGCTGAAGCGACGCCACCAGAAAGTAGGCCGGGTTGTCCGAAGCCGTCCTGACGGAGAGCCCGGTCGCGACTCGTGACTGGACTTCATCCAACGAGCTTCGAGCGCGCTGGAGATTTCCAAGCGCAGTCTTCGCCGAAGGATTGGTCAACACCATTGTCGCACTCCCTTTGTCCGCGCGTCAGAGACGGCAAAGGGACCAACAAAACGGCTCCAAACCGACCCGTTCAGGCCCTGACGCCAAGCCTCCCCCAAAGCAGAACGGACACCGCACGCCAAAAAAGAGAGCAAGACGCCATTGCGCGCCAAGCACAGACAGACAGACCCAAACTCCCACACGGTCTTTTCACTGAGACTAAAGCCCGAGGTCACGTGAACAGGCGCAGCGTATGCCCCAGACAGCACGATGAATTAATAACCTCAGTTTAAGACCTGCCCCATGGAGACCTGATGGTGTCTTGGGGAGACGTGACATGGCCGGACGACGTCGGATTGGCCTTTGCTTCTTGATGGCTGCACTTGCGGCTTGCAGCGGCAAGGCTGAGGACAGCAAAACAGACACGGGCGACGCACCCGCCGAAGACATTGCCCCGAAACCCAAACGAATTGGCGGCGATGATCGGCCTCATACCCTGGCCGAGGCGACAGAAGGTCCAAGCCGCGTGGCCCTTTGGGCGGTCGAGGATGAGGACACCAAAGTCTATATTCTCGGCACGATCCATCTGATGAACGCTGATACGAATTGGTCCACCGCTGAGATCAATCGGGCCTTTGACGAAGCTGACGCAGTTTATTTGGAAGCTGATTTCTTTAGCCAAAGCGCACAGCGCGCCATGGGCGTGGTTGTCAGTCAGCATGCCGAGTACCCC
>JBCCBY010000232.1:0-4982 GCA_039033795.1 Pseudomonadota bacterium
GAATGAAAATACCCGGTTCTCATGCACCAGAAAATGATTGGCAGTAACTGTTGTTTTGTGGCGACGGCCGCAGGGCCATGTAAGGCATCACGCTTGGAATACGCGGCGCCTTCACCACCATATCGGTGTTGTAGCTACCGATCACCACAATCGTTTTGTTCATGGCGGACCCTTAAGCGCTTCGTGCAGCGATGATGAGGCCTAGGCCGATGATAAAGCTGGCGAACATCATGGCAATCAGACGCTCCGTACCGGCCGGTGCTGCACGAAACTCCTTCCACACAAAAACGCCCCAGAACGCGGCCACCATCGTGGCTCCTTGTCCCAGGCCATAGGCGATCGCGGGTGATGCTGCGCCCGAAGCGATGATGCTAAACGCCATCCCTAAGCTCCAGATCGCGCCGCCCAACAGGCCCACTGCATGAAGCCTGGGCGTTCCTTGGCGAAAATAGTCCGCATAGGAAACCTTTTCACCTGTGAACGGGCGGTACATGACAAAGCTGTTCCAAACGAAATTTGAAAAGAAAAGACCAAGTGAAAAAATGAAGACGGCGCTGTAAGGGGTGAGTTTTCCTGCCTCCGGCGCGCTGAAATCACCGGCCATGCTCTGCACAACGAAGGGGTAGAAAAAGCCCATGGCGATGCCGGCGACAACAGATAGAACAAGACCTTTGCGCACATCGACCGAACCTTCCTTGGGGAGACGGTTGTAGGCAAGAGCGTTCAGAACGATCGCGACGGCCACGCTTAAGACACCAGCAAAGAGGAGGACCGGGTTGCCTTCGGGCGTATCGATGTAGCTTTTGATCACGCCAATGACGAGCGCGAGCCCGATGCCCACGGGAAAAGCAACCGCCATGCCGGCAATATCAATAGCCGCCACCAAGAGGATGTTGGCGATGTTAAAAACGATGCCGCCAATAAGGGCGGATCTGATCGCGTTTCCGTCTGCCTGCTGCAGATCATTAAAGAAGCTGCGGCCCTCATCGCCGGTGCTTCCCAATGTGAGGCCAAGAACAAGCGATAGCAGCACAACGCCGATCGAATAATCCCAGTAAAACAATGGAAAGCGCCATTCGCGCGATGCGAGCTTTTGGGTGTTGGCCCAAGAACCCCAGCACAGCATGGTGATGAAGCACATGAAGACGGCGAGCGTGTAACTCTCGATAATAACCATCCGCGGTCCGTGCACTGGGTAGGTTTGGAATTCAAGAGACGGTCGCAGAGCGACAAGGTTGCGGGGATGGCATTAGCGAACCATCCCGCGATCTGATGGATTTGTCATCGGTTTGTTCTGGTGAGTGCCTTGCATCACAACGCGGCATTCTTGAACGTTGCGGTAAGATGCTCGTCGGACACTGGCGGTTATGAACGACCGGGATTACTTCTTTTGCGGGGTTGGCGGTAGCGGGATGCGGCCTCTGGCTGAGTTTCTGCGGGCGAGTGGACATGCTGTGGCTGGCTCGGATCGTTCGTTCGATCAAGGCCGGTTCCCCGACATCGCTCAACGCCTTCGCGAAATGGGGGTCAGTCTTTATCCCCAGGACGGATCGGGTCTCATATCGCCGAACCAAATCCTGGTCACGTCCTCAGCGGTCGAGCCGACCATTCCCGATGTGGCGGCGGCGCAGGGGATTGGTGCGCGGCAGATCATCCGTGCCGAACTTCTAGCGGAACTCACCAATTCGGCTCCCATCAGTTGCGGCGTTGCGGGCACCAGTGGGAAATCGACCACGACCGGGATGCTCGCGCATATCTTGAGCGAAACCGGACGTGATCCGTCCGTGGTCAACGGCGCGGTGATGTTGGGACAGCAGGGAACAGATAGAACGCCGCAAGGTTGGCGGCGCGGCGAGAGCGACCTCTTCGTCGCAGAGGTCGATGAGAGCGATGGGTCGATCGCGCGGTACGACCCGTCCGTTGGCGTGATCACCAACATATCGGAGGATCACAAGAGCATGGAGGAGTTGATGCTTCTTTTTGGTGGCTATGCTGAAAGAAGCACGCATGCTGTCCTTGGGATCGATAGTGAACCGGTGGCGGCAATCGCGCAGAATTTGCCAAGCGGAAAGGCGAGCACCTTCAGTCTTGGTGCCCATCTCGACGCAGACTTTGTCGCGCATGCGATCAACCGTCAGAACGGTTTCATCACGGCAAGGATCGATCAAAAAACAAAAGCTTCAGTGCCCCTCCGGCTCCCACTGATCGGCCGCTTTAATGTGGCCAACGCCTTGGCTGCACTTGCCGCGGCCTGTGCAATGGACGTGCCCTTGGGGGAGGGTGCACCAACTCTCGCAAGCTTTGGGGGCACTGCGCGACGTCTTCAACATATCGGGTCGCATCACGGGGTGACGGTGATTGATGATTTCGCCCATAATCCAGATAAGATCGGGGCGTCTTTAGAGACGCTGACGGAGCATTTTTCCCGGATCTTTGTTGTCTACCAGCCCCACGGCTATGGACCGCTTCGGTCCTTCAGAGAGCTTTACGAGGATGCTTTTGCAGGGGTTTTGCGACCCGAGGACTCCTTGTTGGTGACGCAGCCAGCTTATTTTGGCGGCACCGTGGAGAAGACCGATGACGCCAAAACGCTCGTCCAAACGTTGGTCGACCGCTCGTTCAATGCAGCCTACGCTGAAAGTCGTGAGGATTTTCGATCGATCTTAACACGGACAAAAGAAGGCGATGCAGTGGTCGTGATGGGCGCTCGGGATGACAGTCTTTCGGACTTCGCACGAAGCCTTTTAGCGGACCTCAGCCACGGGGGCGTTGCATGAAGATCGCGGTGGTCGCACCAAGCCGCAGCCTTTCGCACGAGGCGGCTGATCAACTATATCAGCTCAAGGATAAAAACCCAGAGTTAAATGAGGTGGTCATCTCGATTGACCAGCAATGCTTCCTATCAAGCGGGCATTTCGCAGGCGATGACGGCGCGCGGGCTTCGGCTTTTCTTGAGGCTGCCAATGACCCGCAAATCGATGCAGTTTGGTTTGCGCGTGGGGGGTACGGAGCTGGCCGGATCCTCCCTTTAATCCTCCCATCACTGAGGGCACCAGCCGCCCATAAAACCTATATCGGCTATAGCGACACAGGATATCTTTTGGCTGCTCTCGCCCAGCTTGGCGTTGGCAAAAGCGTTCATGGACCAATGGTCAGCGATGCTTTGCGCCCGGGCGGAGAGGCGGCGCTCCTCCGTGTTCTTCGCTGGCTTGCATTAGGAAATGAGGACTGCCTCGAGCCGTCAGTGATGCACGACAAGCGCTCCTACGCATTCAATCTCACAATTCTTGCGTCTCTGGCAGCATCAGAGCATCTGCCGAACCTTGATGGTTCGATCCTTCTTCTTGAAGACATCGGCGAGCATCTGTATGCAATCGACCGTGCTCTGATGACAGCATTCTCGAGCGGACGCCTTGATCGCTTAAGGGGGATTCGCTGTGGGCGCTTCTCGGACGTGCCGACGAATGATATCGATTTCGGTCAAACGGCTGAAGACATCGTTCGTTCGTGGTGCGATCGATACCGTATCGAGTTTCTAGGATCTGCGGACATCGGCCATGATGCTGACAACAAGATCGTGCCCTTCCCGATAGCCTTTAGGCAGGCGTTGCTGCCGTAAGCTTATCGAGCAGTCGTCCGTATCCGTCCACGCCCTGCGCACCTGAGACGACACGTTTGTTGTTAAAAATCATGGTCGGGACGACCATGATTCCGCGCCGGGCAAACTCTTCTATTCGATCTTGCACAGCCAACCTCTCGGCTTCGCCGTTGGCGATGTCTGTTGCCTCCTTCGCGTCCAAGCCAACACTTTCCGCAATATCGGTGAGGACGCTCAGGTCGCTAATGTTACGATTGTCGGTGAAATAGGCGTGGAACAGAGCCATTTTAAGGGCGTGTTGTTTGCCCATCCCGTCCGCCCAATGAAGAAGCTGATGGGCCTTCAAGGTGTTGTAAATCCGCATATCAGGGGGTCTGTTAAAGGTGATCCCAAGCTCCTCACCAAGTGCGCGCATCCGCTCTCCTCCGCCCGACGCGGCGCCTGGCCCATACTTCATCGCCAGATGCTCTTGAATTTCCTGGCCTTGATCGGACATCCAGGGATTAAGCTCAAAAGGCTCCCAGACAATCGCCGCATTGAGTTCACGCGCGTCAAGTGCTTGCCTCAATTGTTTGTAGGCGACATAGCACCAAGGACAAACGACATCTGAGACAATGCTAATTGTCAGCATGAGAAGCTCCATGAACTGATGGTCGTTGTTCTTGTGATCGACTTATCAGCAATGCTGCACCATAAAACACGAAATACGCCAAAACCCAAACCAATTGCGGCCAGAGGGTAATGGACCCGTTCTGATACGGAAAGAGCTGCGGGTTGTAGACCGTTGCTTTGTACCCCCACCATCCAGCAGAGATTGCCAGCATCTCGACAACAATGCTTTGTGCTTGGCCCCATGCAAGAAGGATGATCAATTCAGGCCAACTGAACCGGATAAAGATCTCCCGCCTTAAAACGCGCCGCGCAACAAAGGCGCCGGCAAGGAAGAGGCCAGCATCCCAAACGCAAAAAACCAGAAGAGCAACCAGTGCCAGGATCAATGGGCCTTCAAAGCTCCATCCTTCGCCTTCGGGCAAAGGTCTCCCCCCTGGCTCGATCTGGTGGGCCATATCGAAGAGCGTGAACCCGATCTCCCACGTGGCGCCCAACAGACCACCGATGAGGAAAAGCCAAATCCAAGAAAGGGCCGCCTGGGCTTGTCGCACGGTCCAGCTGAAAAGGCCAATGATGAGCAAAGCACCCAGAACAAACAGCGCCATCACGATTTCCTCTCGAGAGGCCGCCGTCTGATCGTCCCTTGGTGGGCGACCCTTCTCGCACGCGGCGAGGCAGAATGACGTGTTGGGGTTCTTGGTTCAACCTGGATGGGAGCGTGTTGATCAGTGCCTGAGACCATCGGCCCATTCATCCGCCCAGAGCAGAGGAC
>JBCCBY010000233.1:0-4935 GCA_039033795.1 Pseudomonadota bacterium
AACGTCCCCTGAAAAATCTCACTGTCACGGGAGACATAGGTCGTCACCGTCCGAACGGTCGATCGTTGACTGAGACGCTTGGTCAGCGTCAACGAGTATCGGTCGTCCTGAACAACGGCACCAATCCCTGAAGGAGATGACCGCCGATCGAAACTGGTGGTCACCAAAAAGTCATCGAGCACGCCATAGGTGGCCTCGGCACCGACACGGTATCCCGTATCGACATCGGTCTTCCCATCAGCGGTGCTGAACTGGTCAACCCATTCTGGACCACCCGACGCTCGCAACGACAAACGCGATGTGATTTGCGCCTGAAAACCTCCGGACGCGAAATAGATCGTCGCATCGGCGTCTTCACCAGGATCGGTGTCGATGTCCCCGACCCCTGCGTCAAACGTCAGCGTGTATTGCGGCGCGAGCGCTTGTCGCAGCCCGGCGGTGACAAGCACGAAGTCGAAATCCCGAAGGCGTTCCTCTTCGTACGTTTGGTTGAGATAGGATGCACCAAGGTTGAGCCTGGTACGCTCAGCCAAAGCACGCGTGTAAGTGGTGTCGAGATCAAGCACATTAACACGCGAATTCGGCTCGAAATTCCCCAGATTGTCCTCAAGGTTCCGACGCGCATTGTCCCGCGCGTAACGCGCTGAAAGGCCAAGCTCCGACTTTGATCCGCGATGATTGGTGCGGACAGTGAAATCCTGTGTTTCCGTGTTGAACTCATCGCCGACAACGAACTGCTCAAAACCAAACTCGGCATCCGCCTGAATATCAAAGCTATCGCCGAGCCGAGCCACGCGGAACGTTGGCGTCAGGATGACACCCGCGAGTTCCTGTGGATCGGTCACCGAGAGCACGGGGTTGGAGTCGTAGACCCCTTCTGCCTCACCGCCAGCATCCACGTGCCATTGGGCAGCAGATGGTGTGGCACAAGCCAACCCTATACTCAGCACGCACCCGGAAACAAAGGCATCCCTTTGCTGGTGACGTGTCACGGAACGAGCACCGTGTCGCCTGGCATCAGCGTGATATTCTGGCTGAGCGAGCGCCCACGTTTGGCCTTGCGGTAGTCAAACTCATAAGCCTCTTGGCGGCCGTTTGGCAGGGTCCGGAGCACTTTGATTTTGCGCTCGCTGGCAAAGGGCGTGATACCCCCAGCCAAGCTGATGGCTTGCAAAACGTTGACCCGTGACAGGGTTGAATAGACCCCAGGGTTTTGGACCTGGCCGAGAATGTAAACGCGGTTGCCCGTTGCTTGGGTCACAATGACCGAAACGGTGCTATCGCGGAGCAGGAACTCTGCTTCAACATAGGCGCGGACGATCATCGCCTCGGTTTCAGCGACGGTACGGCCAGCCACCTCGACTTCGCCGATCGCTGGAAGATTGATCCGACCATCAGGAAGAACCACGACCTCACGGCTCAGACGTTCATCGTCAAAGGCAAAAAGCTGAATAACATCGCCTGGATTGAGCCTGTAATAGGATGGAACCGATGCGCTGTCCGTCTGTGCTTGCGCCGACAAAGGCGCTGCAATGAGTGACACCGCGGCCGCGACGGCTGCCAATGCCAACACCTTGAATGTCCCAAAGAAAGAGACGGCGGACGCCCCTGGCTTATTTCTGAACACCGTCGCGCTCGATCGCTGCGCAGCAGCGCTGTTTCTGACTTTTTTCATTTGCGGAGACCCTTCTACGCTACCCACACTCCTCCCTGAGATACAAAAAAAGGGCCACACCGACGTGCAGCCCTTCAATTCCAGGGAATTTAATCGCGGTGCTTGCCTTAAGCTGCAGCTTTCCGATCACGGCGGCGCTTCACGGCGACGCCCAAACCACCGAGGGCCAGACCGAGTGCTGGAAGCATCGCTGGAAGCGGAACCGCGGAGACCGAATAGAAGCCGGAGTAAAATCCGCCACTCGTTCCTGTGGCCACACCCGCAACGACAACTTCGTAATCACTCCCCGCCTCGAAGTTACCGAAGGACAAGGTACCCGCGTTCGACGACGTGATCAGATTACCATCCTCGAACAACGAGATCGACAGGTTGTCGATGTTCAGGACGTTGCTCAGTTGGAACGGGAGAACGCCGATGGTGACAACCTCCGGATCCTGCGCCAGCGTGAATTCAAACGTATCACTAAACGCTCCAGCCACGGCGCTGCCGAACGTGCCATCTTCACCAAGGCTCAAAAGACCATCATCGCCATCCAAGGGCGACGCCAAGGCCGAACCGATTGAGAAAAGTACAGTGACGACTGTCGATAGAGATATCAGTTTCATGATCTCGTCCCCAAAAACCAACATTTCCCTAGCGTTAATTGTTCGCCAACGCAACAATAAAAATGCCTCCTTTCCCTAACTCTTTCAAAATTAAAGCCTATCCAACCTACGTTGTGCATCGCCAAGACCGACATAAGCGGCGGATGGGTCATCGACGTCTTCCATGACAGCAATCATGTAGGATTGCTTGGCGCGTTCCAGCTCACCAAGCTCTTCAAGCACGCGGCCCAAGTGGTAGTGAAGCTGCGGAGAACCGGGCTCGGCAGCCACCGCAAATTCGAGGAGTGCTAAGGCATCCTCTGTGTTGTCCGAGCGAAACTGAACCCAAGCCAACGTGTCGAGAAGGCTTGGATTCGTGCTTTGACGAAACTGCTCAGCGAGGCGTCTCGCCTCCGCCAAGCGCTCGGGATCTTGGTAAAGGTGGTCAGCGATCAGAAGAGCAAGATTGTTAGCGGCGGCCAGACTTCGCGAATCGTCACGCAACAAGCCGCGATAGATGTCAGCTGCGGCCTCGATGTTTCCGAGCCGTTCCTCGATCCGCGCCGCTCGAACCAAAATCACCTCCGACGTTGGGAAGGCATCAAGACCCCGAACAAGGACGTCCGCCGCTTCCGGGACTTGGTCGCGGGCAGCATAAAATCCGGATAAGGCGACGACGGCTTGCGGTGTTGTGCGCTCCACATCGACGGAACGCCTGTACCACGTGAGCGCCTCTTGATCGCGGCCCTCGGCTTCCAGAAGTTCAGCCGTCCGCAGCGCAAGAGGAGCCGAACCCGCGCCCAATTCTGCGGCGCTTTGGGCCAAACTCAGCGCCTCTTGATCGCGGCCGAGCTGAACAAGAACCGCGGCCTCCAAAAGCACGATCTCGTCGCTTTGCGGCATCGCGGCGCGGCCGTTTTGCAACACCTCCAACGCGCCCTCGAGGTTGTCCTGAGCAAGCCGGACAAAGGCCAACACCACCGCACCGCCCGCCGGATCAAGACCCGTGGCGATCATCTCATTGCCAATCGCACTGGCCTCGCTCAACGCTGAACGCCGCAACGCAATCTCCGCCGCAGCGCGAAGGGCCTCGATATTTTCGGGCTGCACCCGCAAGACCTCCTCAAGGCGCTCAGACGCAGCCCGAAGCTCGCCCAGGCGTGCCTCGATTAAGGCCAGCTGGACCCGGGCCGGTGCATCGTCCGGTGCTTGAACAAGGTAATTCAGGAGCGTTTCAGCAGCGAGTTCGTATTCGCGGTTGCCAGCGTAGGACGCTGACAACTGCCGCAGGGCGCCGGTCGACTGAGACCCGCTCGACAGCACAGAGCGGAGATCGGCAATTGCGCTCCTGTGGTCCCCCGCTTTCGCCCAGAGGGCGGCGCGAATCATCAGCGCGTCAGGGAAAGCGGAATTGATCGCCAAAATCCCATCGGTCAGCGCCTGTGCCGTTTCGTCTTGCCCAGCATCAAAGGCCAGTTTGGCAAGTCCCGCGCGGGCCCGAAGGCCCATCAGCTCGTCGCCGCGAAGATCAGCGACAGACGTTAAGACATCAATTGCCTCTTGGGTTCGCCCCGCGTCTGCAAGCACGGTCGACAACGCAAATTTGAGCTGATCCTGGTCGGGCCGCTCGTCAATGAACGCGCGATAAAGCGCGACAGCCGCATCCGTGCCCGCGCGGCGCGCAGCAAGATCAGCCCAGGCGGTCAAGATGGTGAGGTCGTCTGGATCCGCCTCGGATGCAGCTTCGAGCTCGGCCTCTGCTGCGTTAAAACGGGACTCCAGCGCAAAAAATTGCGCGAGGGCCAGCCGATGCTCTGCGCTTGGCTCGATCTCAACGATTTGCCGGAGCACCTCTTCCTGGCCCTTCTTGTTGCTGGAGAGATCGAGAATGCTGAACCGCAAGCTCAAAAGCTCGACGGACGCCCCTGCCGCTTCAATTTCACTGGCGATCAATTGAAGCGCTGCGTTCACATCACGATTGGCGATTTCGACGCCCGCCAGTGTTGCCAGGGCTCGGACGTTTCCCGGATCGAGACTGCGCACCTTCTGGGCCAATTCATGGGCCTCGGCGAGGTTGTTCCGGCGAAGCGCAACGGCAGCGATGAGCGCGGTGGCCTCAGGGTTATCCGGTTCGTCCTCCAGCACCTTGCGCGCCTCTTCCGCGGACAATGCATCGAAATACCCCTGCAAATAGATCCGGCCGAGTTCGATCCGTGCATCATGGCGTGTCGGGTCTTGATCCAAGATCGACAGATACATGCCCATCGCCGTGGCGATCTCACCGGATTCCTCGGCCATCCGGGCCAAATACACTTTCGGTGTGCTGTTGGTCGGATCGATTTTCAGGGCGCTGCGAAACTTGAGGACCGCCGACTCAAAGTCTTCTTCTTCATAATATTCAATGCCTTCGGTGATATAACGTGTGGCTTTGACCTCATCATCAACGCATGCAGAAACCATCAGGAGAAGCAAAAGCACCCCAGAAACGCGCGCTATCCTTGATCCGCGAAACATCAGTTCGACCCCCTCGTTCGGGCACTGCCAGATCACCCGACACTGCTCGGTCTAGAATGGTGTTCATGAGAACCCCAAGGTCTTTTGACCCGAACTTGTTTAGGATCCACAACTTTCAGAGAATGGAAATTTAAATCCAATTCGCTAACGTCGACGATTGGG
>JBCCBY010000234.1:0-4931 GCA_039033795.1 Pseudomonadota bacterium
CGCCCAAGGGCACGGTGGTCGCGATCGCGCGCGGCGGAGGCCCAAGGCTCTTCGCAACGGTGAGACCTAGGGGCAAATTCGGTTCAAGACCTGCCGCCTCAATCGGTCGAGGGACCGCTTTGCTGCTGGCTTAGAACTTGCCGTTGTCGTGCACCATTTCTGCGGGTGTCGGGGCAATAACATCCCAATGCTCCACGATCTTGCCATCTTCAACACGCCAAAGATCGAAGAACGCCCACGGCTCTCCGCTTACCGTGGCATCGGAGGCGACGAACACATAATTGCCTTCAGCGACAACAATCTGTGGTTCGAATTTTGTGACTACGAACCCCTGCTCAGCCCAAGCTTTCATACCGGCGAGCAAGCCATCGATCCCATCGGCGAGGGTTGGGTTATGTTGCATGTAGACCTCCGAGTACATGGAGGCCTTTTCTGGCGCTGCTCCGCCAAGCACATCGCGCACAAATCCAAGGACCAGTGCTTTGTTCTCCGCCGTCTTATCAAGGTCGACAATCTCGGTCGGGCCATCGGTCATACCTCGTCCGGATACGGTTGTTTCTGGAACAGGCTGAAGGTTATCCCAGTGCTCAGCGACTTTTCCGTCTTCCACCCGAAAGACATCAAAAGCCGCAAGCGTCGGCGCACCAAAGGCGTCTGCATTCTCAAAGGTGCTATGAAGAACAACGAACGCACCTTCGGATAGAACCCTGTGCGTGGTCACGGTCATTCCTGATTGTTCGACAAGCGGTATGAGCCCAACCAAACCTTCAACGCCTGTCGGAACCTGCGGGTTGTGCTGAATATAATCGGGCGCGACGAGTTGTCTTGCAGCCTCTGGTTCGTGATGGACAAAGGCTGCGGTGAACAGTGCGATGACGAGTTCTTTCGGTGACATGGTGGCATCCTAACGTGGTATCTTTCGACAACATGATACTTCGCTCATACCAAGTCACAATACGTGTTTTGAGATGACTTGGTCGCTTAAACCCTACCTGGGAGTGCTCGCAGACCTTGCGTCTTCCCGTGTGGGCATCTAGGAACGAAAAGGTATATAAGAGCTACCAGAGGTGAAAATGCTACCAGTAGGTGTCACCAACAAAGCTGAAGCATCGAAATGCCCGATCCGTTCCGTGCTCTCCAATGTGACGGGCAAATGGCGGATGATCATTGTCCTCGCCTTGGAGGACGAGCCAAAACGGTTTGGCGATCTGAAGCGCTGCATTGGCGACATCACGCAGAGCGTTCTCACAGAAAACCTGCGCGGTTTGCAGCGAGACGGCTATTTGACACGCACCGTCAATCCCGGACCACCAGTGGCTGTGTCCTATGCCTTGACGCCTTTAGGGCGCGGTTTGTTGGAATTGCTCAAACCACTGATATTCTGGTCACATGAACAAATGGACGCTGTCAAACAATTCCGTATGGAGTTCGACCGTGAACAGAAGAGCTGATGGTCCCGGCGCTTCTGTTCAAGCGTGCAGTCTGGATTTTTGACCCATCAGCGCACGACGTGCCGCCTTTTTTGCCAAGGCCATCTTCACCCCAACAGTCAGGACCTTAATTGCTGGGCAGGTGAGCAAGAAAGAACGTCAGCACGTTTTCGCCCATGACCTTGCGGACCTCTTGATCAGTCAGACCCGCATCGAGCAAAGCATCTGTGATCGCGACAAGCTCTGAGGAATCGAAGGTGGTTGTCACGGTACCATCAAAGTCGGAGCCAAGAGCAATATGGTCAGCGCCAAAATTCTCAACGCCATAAACGATCGCATCGGCGATCCCGGCTGGGGTCGCATCGCAGGTCACATCCTCCCAAAACCCCACGCCAATTAAGCCGCCGCCTGCCGCCACCTCAGCCATCAGCGCGTCAGAAATATTCCGTGGACTTTCACAATGGCCATTGAAGCCCGTGTGGCTCACAACCACCGGGCGTCGCGACAGAGCAAGCGTGTCACGAACCGTTTGTGGCGAGGCGTGCGCAACATCGATGACGATCCCCAGCTGGTCCATGCGTTCGACCGCAGCGCGCCCGAACGCGGAAAGCCCGTCGCCGGATGTACCGTGTAATGATCCTCCGAGCTTGTTATCAAAAAAGTGCTGCAACCCCATCAGCCGATAACCCTCAGCAAACAAACGATCGATCGCTTCGATATCGCCTTCGAGCGCATGCAAACCTTCGATCCCCAGAACACCCACCACGATCGAAGGACGCGTTGGTAAAGCGTTGAGTTCGTCGATCAATGACAGAGCGATCGGATCCACCTCGTCACCGGAGTCCGCAAGGGATTGGGCCAATCCGCCGCGCGCCTGCCAGCGAAGATAGGCGTCATTGAGGTCCTGGCTTGTGAGGGCCACCAAAAACTCGTCATCACCATCCGCGAACCGATGGAGCTTTTGCGCTTGATAGATCGCGCGTTCCTCAAGGCTGGTCCATGTCGCCATAGGCCAGCGTTGAGCCACTGCGAGGGTGGTGATGTTGTCGCTCGCGTCGCTGTCGTTCTGCTCATAATTCTGCCCCGCAGGCGATTTCGTCACCGCCGTGAAGACTTGAAAAAACATGCCGCCCTCGCGCATGCGGGGAAGATCGACGTGCCCTCGCTTGTTCCACTTGTTGATGTTCCGGTTCCAGAGCATCGTATCGCTATGAAGATCAGCGACCGGGATCGTCGCGTGGAGGGCCGCAGCCGCCTCTGACACATCATAGGGCTCATGCGGCACCACAGCGTTCATCGCCTTGTCCATCATCGGCGGTGCGAGAACAAAAAACAGCGCCGTCACAAGCCCGAAGAGAAGAGCGACCCAAGCAACAGAGCGGAAGAAGAATTTGGCCATGGATGATCTTATCACAGCTCAAGCGATCGTCACGGAGAAGAGACAGTGTCAGCAAAACGGTATCTGACGGCCATCATTCGGTCGAGAAGAGCCCAATCGCTGGCCCTGAAGGAGGTGGGCGCCCGTCCTCTTGGCCGTCCCTGCCCTTGATCAGTCAGTCGCGCTCAACGGTCATGGCTTCATGACAGCCCCGGGGCCGGTCGTGGTTGTCAGGGGATCGTCATCGCCTCGCCGCCCGAGCGCGTTGCGCGAAGCCCCAACCGAGAAAGCCCGCCAGGATCAACACGCCTGACGAGGGAACCGGCGTGCTGTACTCTGAGATTCCAAGGTCCACTGCCCCTTGCGAGAATTCTGTAAAAACACGGATGAAATCACCAGGCCTGCTCGCCCAAAAAGCGACATCCAAACGATTTGGCTCATCACTGTAGAGGGTCACATGATCCGAGGACTCCAGACCCCACGCCCCTGAATGGCTATAGGTCACATCGGTATGCCGATAATCAGAACTTCCGTAGACCGCTCTAGTCCTGGTCATGACGCCAATGATTGGCGCATCAAAATAGATTGTTCCCACCGCCTGTGCGACAGAAACGGGATCAAAGAACACATAGTGACTCGCCACCATCTCGCCCGCTGCCACATCGCGACCGATATCGGTTTCAATGATGCTATCGGCGACGACGTTTTGGCGTTCATTGAACGCCCGCAGATTAAAGTCGTCAAAGCCGTCCGCTGTGATGGTGAGGCCATCAAGACTGAGGATTTCCACAAAGGAACCACCGCGGGTAAACGCGTTTCCACCCGTCATCTGACCTGAGATAATGACAGCGGAGGCGGGTGTTGGCATCAAAAAGAGCAGGATGCAAAACAGGCGCAGCACGGGATTCTCCTCGCAACAGGAGATCATCATGCGATCGATTTGCTACTTTAAATTGTGGGTATTGCTGATGTTTCAATCATCGCCAGCAAGCTTACCGCCGCCTTTACTTTAACGCCCCGTGGTCGCGGCATCACGCGCTTGGGCGTATTTGGCGGGGATGACGATGTCGGCAACCAAAGCTCCAGCGGTCCCTTTCATCCAAGAACTGACGATAAGACGAGGGTTTAAGAGCCTGTGAGCGGGTCAGTCGACGCCCCCGCAACGGGCCGATCAGCAAGGCGCTGCCATCGGCCGCTTGGCAGCAACGCGCAAAAGAATGAAATGCGACGGTTAAAAACTGTCTTTTGGATCGCAAGGGATCCTGCAAATTGGCCAACAATCAGCCAACCACCACCTCGCCGCTCCTTGGTGATGAGGCGAGGTTCGCCTCTCGTCCAAAACGTGCGGTTGATTTGAACACGCTCGAGGCTTGGTTCATTCAGCAGCATCCCCTAGATTGAGGAGGATGGATCAAGATCTTCTCTCTCCGCAGGCGCAAAAGCTGACGCGGCATGGCCCCGAGGGCTTTGAGGGCATGCACAAGGCAGGTGCCCTCGCCGCGCGCTGTCTCGACATGCTCACCGCCGAAGTGAAACCAGGCGTGGCGACTGAATATCTTGATAAGCTCGCCTACGAGTTCGTCCACGACAACGGCGCGGTTTCCGCGACCGTGGGCTATCGAGGCTATCGCCATGCGCTTTGCATTTCGATCAATCACGTGATTTGCCACGGGATCCCCTCGCAAAAACCGCTGCGCGACGGCGATATTGCCAATATCGACGTCACCGTGATCATCGACGGCTGGCACGGTGACACCAGCCGCATGTTCTATGTGGGCGAACCAAAAGTGAAAGCACAGCGCTTATGCGAAGCGACCTTTCGCGCCCTTTGGAAGGGGATCGAGGTGGTGAAGCCTGGTGCCAATCTTCGCGATATTGGGCGCGCGATTCAGACCCATGCGGAGGGTGAGGGCTTCTCTGCGGTGCGCGATTTTTGCGGCCATGGTCTCGGCCAGGTGTTCCACCAACCGCCGAATGTTGTGCACTACGAGCGTTTTAGCGATCGCTCCGGACACGTTCATTGGGCACCGGACATCACACTGGTGGAAGGGATGTTCTTTACCATTGAGCCGATGATCAACGCCGGCAAGCCAGATGCCAAAATGCTCAAAGACGGCTGGACC
>JBCCBY010000235.1:0-4921 GCA_039033795.1 Pseudomonadota bacterium
CATGCCCGCCTCCAGCCCACACAATGAACACGGAAGACAGAGCGGCAATTTCCCAATAGATGAATAGCGTGATGAGATCGCCCGCGAGCGCCCCGCCGATGGCCGATCCTGCATAGATCAGCCCCATGGAGGCTTCGATACGTTGGGCGTGTGACCACCCGTAAATAACGTTGATCAGTGCGGCGACATGAAAGATCGTGGCAAAGATGACCGATAGCTTATCCATCCGTAAAGGGATAATATCGAAGCCTGCGATCGATGTATCACCGTAAATGACCGGTGCTTCCATCGTGCCGACGCCGAGGGCGTACAATTGAAGGGCACTCAAGCCAACAGCAATAAGGCCAATGACCCCGCGGCCCGTGGGACCGAGGCCTGCCGAGAAAATTCCTGCGATGATCAAGATCACCGCTGGGCTGATGTCAGAGGGGAGAAACGGGATCATTGCTCGCCCTCCTCCCCATCATAGTACCCCTCTGGCCGCATCAGAATCTTGCGCAGATGTTGACCCGCCAGAACGATGAAGGAGAAACTGATAAATCCGACAACGCCGTAGAACACAGGGAACGCATCGATCGTGAAATGTGGGTGTGTCTTGTGAAGAAACGCCAAGACGATATTCATCAGAGCAAAGAACGCGCAACCTGCCGGTACGCTGATCCAAATCCACTTGAGCGTCGATGGTTGCTCGAAAAAGGAGCGCTCCTGGGGAAGAATTTTCGGTGCGTCGTCACTCATAAGCCGGCCACCAAGGGTTCAAGATAGCGAACGAGATCGCCCATCAAAAGAAACAGAACAATCGTACCAATCGCCGTTGTCCAAGCCGGAACCAGACAAAAGGCTGGCGCCTCGGCGATGCCGGTCTCTTGGTCATTGGGCCCAGGATCCATAAAACCGCGGATTGCAGGGGCCAGG
The DNA here is from genome assembly GCA_039033795.1 of Pseudomonadota bacterium. Classification (GTDB taxonomy): domain Bacteria; phylum Pseudomonadota; class Alphaproteobacteria; order Caulobacterales; family Parvularculaceae; genus Parvularcula. Next base: position 916 of record JBCCBY010000235.1, read on the forward strand.
AGATAAACGATATTCATCAGGCTCGAAATGATCAAAACACAAAGGAGTATCAGTTCGCCTCGATCGACCGATCCAAGCATGAGGAAAAACTTTGGCCAACTGCCCGCCATTGGCGGCAGACCAATGATGGAGCACGCACCAATAATATAGGCAATAAACGTGTATGGCATGACACGGGCGAGTCCGCGCATCTCTGAGATCAGGCTCTTGTGCGCTGCTGTATAAATCGCACCGGCGCACATAAAGAGGGTCATTTTTCCCAAGGCATGGGCAGCGATTTGTGTCGAGCCACCGATAATACCCAACCGATTTGCCAGCATCGCGCCCAAGGTGATATAGCTCAGCTGACTGACGGTTGAATAAGCGAGCCTCGCCTTCAGGTTATCCTGCGTCATGGCAATAGCCGATGCAATCAGGATGGAGCCCGCAGCGATATAGAGGATGATATCAGAGGCGATCGTCCCCTGCAGCGTCTCTGCACCAAAGGTGTAAAGACTGATTTTCATGATTCCAAAAACACCAGCTTTCACCACCGCAACGGCATGGAGAAAAGCAGAAACAGGTGTTGGTGCAACCATCGCATTGGGAAGCCAAGGATGGGTCGGCATCAATGCCGCCTTGGCTGTTCCGTACGCAAAGAGACAAAGAAGAATCGCCGTCCAAGCCGAGGTTGGCCTGACATGCTCAGCGATGATCCCGCCCAGGACGAAATCGGTGGTTCCAGTGAGCCAATAGGTACAAATGATCGCCGGAAGCAGCAGCCCAATCGATGTCCCCATGAGAATACCGATATAAACGCGTCCGCCTGCCCTCGCCTTTTCGTCGCGCTTGTGCGTTACCAGAGGAAACGTCGAAATCGTTAAGGTCTCATAGAACAAGAAGAATGTCAGAAGATTGCCCGAATAAGCGATCCCGAGGGCCGCTGTGATGGCAATTGCGAAGCTCATATAGAACCGCGTTTGCGCGTGTTCTTTGTTGCCGCGCATATAGCCGATCGAGTAGACCGAATTCACCAGCCACAAGCCCGAAGCAATCAGCCCAAAGAGCGCACCGAGTGGTTCCACCGAAAAAGCGACCGAGAGGCCGGGTAGCATCTCGAAAAGGGTGAGACTTGGCCGCGCCCCCTCACCCACCGCAACAAAAACTGTTGCAACGAAAAGCAGGGTGATCAGGCCGGTGGCAAGGGTGCTCGCCTCGCGCGCATCGGGCGACCGATCCAGCAAACTGATAAAGACGAGTCCGATAAGTGGTGTGATCAACGCACCAACCAGCGCTGCTTCGGGTGAGACCATGTGCAGGAGCGCATTCATCAGTGTGCCCCTCCTGTACCAAGGCCTGTATCAAGAAGCTCGCGTGCAGCCGTTTCGGAAAGGCTAACGAGACCGTCTGCTTGAACGCCAAGAAAGACTGTGAAGGCGGTGACAATCAGCATTGGAACCAGCATGACCAAAGGCACTGGCTTCACGTCCACCTGCCCTTCAGGCTCCTGCAACGTCATTTCCCAGATCAGACGGCCGACATAACCAACGGCGAGGAGGGTCGTGGAGACGATGAACAACACCAAGAAGAGGCTTGAGACTGGTAAGGTTGCCTCGAACGCTGCGCGGATCAGAACCCACTTCGATATGAAACCAGCTGTCATTGGTACACCGACCAAAGCGAGTCCTGAAACAATCAGTGCACCCGCTGTCACCGGCATACGTTTTGCAAGGCCCCTAAAGGCAGGCATTCGCTGTGATCCGATCGAATAAACCACAGCGCCGATCGCCATAAAAAGAGCCGCCTTGGTGACCGCATGGTTCACGATATACACGAGCGCCGCACCAACGCCTTCCGGCGTTGCGAAGCTAATGCCCAGCAACATGTAGCCGATCTGCGCCACAGATGAGTAGGCAAAGATCGTCTTCACATCGTCTCGGAAGACCGCAATGAGGCTGGCCACAAACATGCCCACCATGCCCAGGAACAAGAACAGACCGAAGGCCACATCCATGAACCCAAATTGGAATCCGAACACGGTGAAAAGAAAGCGGAGCATAGCATAAATGGCCACCTTGGTCGCCGTCGACGCAAGGAAAGCCGTCACCGAAGACGGAGCAAAGGTATAGGCATTGGGAAGCCATTGATGCAGAGGAAACATCGCAAGCTTGAGCGCAAGTCCCGTAAAGATGAAGGCAAACGCCGCTCTGACGACGCGGTTATCCTGACCCACCAAACGCTCATGGATATCGAGCATGTTGAGCGTGCCGGTAACTTGGTAAAGAAGCCCCAAACCAATAACGAAGAACGTCGCTCCAATCGTTCCGAGCACGAGGTATGTGAAGGCAGCCGTCAGGGCACGGCGGTCCCGCTTCGCCCCCATCGCCACGAGCGTGTAGGTGGACAGCGAACTGATTTCGAGGAACACAAAGACATTGAACGCATCGCCGGTCGCCACGACCCCGATCAGGCCCGCAAAGCAGATCAAAAACATCGCAAAAAAAGCACTCGTCTGCGACGGTGCGATGTCTTTTTCTATGCCACGAATAGCGTAGGGCATCGTCAAGGCCGCCATCGTGGCAACGAGGGTCATCACCAACGCGCCCGTGAGATCAACGCGGTAGACAATGCCAAGGGGCGCGGCCCAACCGCCCAGATCGTATTGAATGGCCCCACTTGTGGCGACATCCGCAAGCAGCATCGCCGAGAGAATTGCTGAAAGAGCCGCCACCAATGAGGCAAAGACGCCAGGCACGCGATTGTTGGGAAACAACAAACAAATTGGCGCCGCGATCAAGGGCAAAAGCACCGGAAGAACGGGGAGGTCGTCGAGCAGCATTATGCGGGAACCTCGGCCAGCAGTGTTTTGTTATCGATCGCCTCAATATCGTCTTCTTCGACTGTTCCGTATGCTTCACGAATTCGCACGGCTAATGACAACCCAACCGCCGTTGTTGCCACGCCGACGACAATGGCGGTGAGGATAAGAACATGCGGCAAGGGATTGGAGTAAAGGGTGTCGAGCGCCGCTTCGGCGCCATGTCCATGCGCAGCCGTTGATAAGTCGATCGAACCCTCGCGCGTGATGAGGTTGGGCGCCTCGTCGGCCGAGGAGCCGGTGTAAAGCGAATTGGAGGAGACGCCTTGTGGTCCATGATGAAGGCTTGTGTGCCCCTCGCTAACGATCTCCCCTCCTGCCCCGGGGCTCACTTGATTGACAAGATCACCATGCACGGCGGCAACGGCGTCCTGTGCGCTCAGGGCGGCATCATGATGGGTTTCGCCGTGGCCTTCCCCATGCGCTCCGCCATGGCCCGGACTGTGTGCATCCCCGTGGCCCTCATCACCGTGCCCACCGAGGAGAATGGGCGCAGTGCCACCAACAACCTTACCCACTGTGATATAAAAGATGAACACGGATGTTTGAAACAAATTGAGCCCAATGAGTGTTTTCACCAAGTTCCCCCGCGAGAAAACAATATAAAGCCCCGTCATCATGAGCGCGATGACGATCCAGTAGTTGTACCGCTCAAGGATAAATTCAAACATCACCAGGCGTCGTCCGAAGGTTCAGGCTCGCGCCCTGCGAAGGCATAGTAAATTTGAAGCATGGTGGTCGCAACAGCCAGACCAACGCCCAACTCTACCGCAATAATACCGATATGCTGACCAGCATGATGGTGGCTCTCTGGTTGGATGAGATCGTAGTCAAGAAAGTTCCCGCCAAGGAGTAAGGTGTAAACGCCGGTTCCCGCATAGATGAGGACACCAAGGGCCATGCCAACAGGCAGCCAGCTCGGCGGGATGACTCGGTGGCACTGTTTGAGGCCAAAACCCAACGCATAAAGGATAAAAGCGGCCGCCAGGATCACGCCGGCCTGAAACCCGCCGCCTGGTCCATAGTCACCATGGAACTGGACATAAAGCGCAAATATTATGATTGGTGCAAAGAGTATTTTTATCGTTACGCGGAGGATAAGATGGCCCATCAGCTTTCCTCCTCATCGCGGCTCCGTCCATCACCGCC
>JBCCBY010000236.1:0-4920 GCA_039033795.1 Pseudomonadota bacterium
ACCGCGGTTTATGGTCCTGATGCGGAAGGATCACCGGCGGGCGAAGTGGCAACATACGTTCATCAAGCGCCTTACGATGACCTGCAACGTGTGACGGCCTTTGCTGAGCGTGTCGACGCGGTGACCTATGAGTTCGAAAACGTGCCTGCGGCGACGGCTGCGGCGATCACCGAGGCCGGAGTGATCCTGGCACCGCCCGCCGCCGCGTTGGCATCGAGCCAAGAGCGGTTACGGGAAAAAGACCTCTTCCGCGCGCTTGGCATTAAGACGGTCGACTATTGGCCAATCGCTGATGCGGGAGACCTCCAAGCCGCTCTGTCCGAGGCAGGGCCGTCAATCCTCAAGACGTGCCGGTTTGGCTATGACGGGAAGGGGCAGGCTCCTTTGCAAGGGTCGGAAGATGCCGAGCGCGTGCTTGCGGAGCTCGGTGGTGGGCCATGGATTTTAGAAGCCAAAGCGCAATTCTCCCGCGAGCTCAGTCAGGTCGCTGCTCGTGGTCGGGATGGCGCCATCGCTTTTTTTGATATCGCTGAAAACGAACATCGCGGCGGGATCTTGCGGCGTAGTGTGATGCCTGCGGAGGTTTCTGCTTCTGTACAAAACCAAGCGCAGTCAGCGACGCGCGCTGTTCTTGAAAGGCTCGACTATGTTGGGGTCTTGACGGTCGAGTTCTTCGATTGTGATGGTGTTCTGCTGGCGAACGAAATGGCGCCGCGCGTGCACAATTCGGGTCACGTCACGCTAGAGGCCTGCGTGATCAGCCAGTTCGAGCAGCATATCCGCGCCGTCGCTGGCTGGCCACTTGGCGAAACCGATACGTTGACCCCGAGTGAGATGGTCAATCTCATTGGTCATGATGCGGATAGATGGGAAAGCTTAATCGCCCAGCCGCACACCAGCCTGACGCTCTATGGTAAGAAAGAGACGGAGCGAGGACGCAAGATGGGCCACTGGGTGCGCCCATTGCTGCGTTGATCACTGTACGTCTTAATAACGGTCGCGGCGGAATGGCGCCGTGAGGATCCCCAGAAGGATGGACGTGACCAGCCAAAGCGCGGCGAACCCTGCAAGCGCGAACGCGCCGCCCACCGTGGTCGCCGGGACAGCCGGTTCATAGGCTGCATACGTGCTTTCCAGAATTCCTTGGTCAAAGTCGCGGGCGAGCAGCACAGGGCGTTCCCAATCGGACGCCGTGGTGAGCTGCGCCAATTGGGTGTTGAGTGTCTCATACCGGGACACATCATCCCGCAGGCCCGCGCAAATGCTCGTCACCACGGGTTCGCCGGAATCGCACTGCGCCAAGCCTTCGCTGCGGCTGAGGGCGATATCCGCCATATCGCGATCAAAGCGATCGACGATGGTTTGCAGCTCGGCAACGCGGCCGGTCAGGTTTTGGATATATTGCTGCGTGAACGCAGGCGCCTGGCTCGAGCCGACGGCGCCCAGTATCCCCATCAGAAAGGCAATAAAACGGCTCATTGTTCCAACCCTGACCTACCCTGGTGCAGGTTAAGCACCCTGAGGGCGGCAATTCAATTCTCGGACCTTGACGCTTTTGCGAGCACCTATTGGCCGTCTCGTCGCGCAAGGAAGGCTAGACGCTCAAACAGATGCACATCCTGCTCGTTTTTGAGGAGCGCACCGTGGAGGGGCGGGATCGCCTTGCGCGGATCTTTCTCCCGCAAGGTTTCAAGGTCGACGTCTTCCACCATCAACAGCTTGAGCCAATCGAGCAGTTCTGAGGTCGAAGGCTTTTTCTTCAGGCCGGGCGTTTCGCGCAAGGCGTAGAAGCGGGTCAGCGCCTCGCGCACCAGGCGCTCTTTGATGCCGTGATAGTGGACGTCGACGATGCTCTTCATCGTCTCCTCGTCAGGGAACTTGATATAATGGAAGAAACAGCGGCGCAAAAAGGCATCGGGCAGCTCTTTTTCGTTGTTCGAGGTGATGATGATCACCGGCCGCTGGGCGGCTTTCACCGTCTCTCCGGTCTCGTAGACGTAGAACTCCATGCGATCGAGTTCTTGCAAAAGGTCGTTCGGGAACTCGATGTCCGCTTTGTCGATTTCGTCGATCAACAGCACAGGACGCACGTCAGCGGTGAACGCATCCCAAAGCTTCCCGCGCTTGATGTAGTTGGCCACGTCCGTCGCTTTTTCCTCACCAAGCTGGCTATCGCGCAGGCGAGCGACCGCATCGTACTCGTAGAGGCCTTGCGCGGCTTTGGTGGTTGATTTCACGTGCCATTCGATGAGCGGCGCGCCGAGGCTCTGGGCCACCTCATTGGCCAGCACGGTTTTCCCGGTGCCGGGCTCCCCTTTGATGAGGAGGGGCCGCTCAAGGGTGACGGCGGCGTTGACCGCGACCTTGAGGTCATCGGTGGCGACGTAACTGGAGGTGCTCTCAAAAGACATGCAGGCATGGTTAGTGCCACATTTGCTGCAGAGCAACGGACGAATGATCGCGATCGCGTTAGGGGCTCTTGGTGGTGTCCATCACAATGTAGGACGTGATGCCGATCACGCCTGGCTGTTGGCCCAAGACTTCGGTGTGGAACTGCTTATAGGCCGCCAGATCAGCGACCTCGACCTTCAGCACATATTCGATCGCGCCGGTTACGTTGTAGCACTCGGTCACTTGGCTGGCGTTGCTCATCGCGCGCTCGAAATTCTCCTGATCGGCCTTTGTGTGGCGTCCAAGGGCGACCGTCATGATCGCGATAAAGTCCCTTTCCAAATGATGGGGATCAAGCACGGCGCGGTAGCCCTTGATCACGCCTGATCGCTCCAGCTCTTGGACCCGCCGGTGACAAGCGGAGACAGATAAGCCAACCTCCTCGGCGAGCTTGGCGTGGGTCAAGCGCCCGTCGCGTGAGAGGGAGCGCAAGATTTTCCTGTCAAAATCGTCGAGACCGGCCATATTTCCTGATATAAATGGAGACCAGCACTATTTTGCGAAGAAATCGCGCTTAAGGCTAGTTATTTATCTCCCATGACACTCACCGACCTTTTTGCCGCTGCCGCCTTTGTTTTCGTCAGCACCGTGACGCCGGGACCAAACAATTTCTTGGTCATGACGTCGGGGACACAATGGGGTGTGAAACCGACGGTGAAGCTGGTTGCTGGTATTTTATCCGGCTTTATACTGATGAATATGGCCGTGGGTTTAGGTCTTATGCGTGTCTTTGAGGCGTTTCCAAGCCTTATCATGGTCATCAAGGTCGCGAGCACGGCGTACCTTGTTTTTCTCACATGGAAGATCGCCACCGCGAAGGTGCATGCGGGCGGCGATAATGGCACCAAGCGGCCGATGACCTTCATCGAAGGCGCGTTGTTTCAATTCGTGAACCCGAAAGCCTGGGCGATGATCGTCACGGCCCTGACCGTCTATCTTGATTCCTCCAACGTGGGCTCTGTGTTGCTCTTAAGCGCTGGGTTCTTGGCTGTTGGCATTCCCAATTTTACAATGTGGATCGCTGTGGGCACACAGATTAAAAAGCTGCTCTCCACCGAACGGCGGGCCAGGATCTTTAATCAATCCATGGCCGCGCTCTTGGTTCTCAGCATGGTTCCTGTGCTCGTGGGCTAGGTTTTCGCCCTCAATCGTCGGCGGGAGGCCCAGGCGCTCCCGAAGATCGCTGGCAGAAAGAGCGCGGCTGCTGGCGGCACGGGCACTGGGCTCGTTGGCGCAAGCAGCATGGACGTATCAATGCGAAAGTTCGACTGCGTTGTGTGCCGTTCCGCAAAAAAGAGCTTGAACGGATAATCGTGTCCGGCCGTGAGCCCTAAAACATCGAGGTCAACGCTGGCGGACTGGGCACCGTGAACACCGCCGAGATCGATCACGCGCTCATTGTTGATGAACACCCAAACGTCATCATCGCCTGTGAAGGTGAAGGTTTCACCGCCTTGGTAAGTGAAGCTTGTTTCGAGTTCCATGGTGAAGTGATAGTTGTGCGGACGACCTTGATTGCCGAACAGCTGTCCATCGATCGGGAAGAAGCTGTTGCTGGCATAGGTGAAGACGTTTCCTCCGTCGACGTTCTGTAGGTCGAGGATGATATCGAGGGGTTGGTTGACGCCTGGCACATCCGTGTACCACTGATCAAACGAGGCCTGTCCTGATGTTGTGAGCGTACCGCCGGGGCCGCCTGTGTAGGCCGGATTACCGTCTGCCCCAAGTGTTGTCGCCACCATGTTGCGATCATTGCCAACGGTGGCTTCCATATCTGGGTGGGAATCAAGAAAGTCCCTCACGGTGGCTTTAAGTTGAATAGTGGTTGCGTCGGCCGTCGCGCTCACGGCACTTAAGGTCGCCAGGGTGGCGAGCAGTGTTTTCATTGATCGATCCCCTCGATGATGCAGTTCGTGGGAAGATCAACGCAAGTGTTGCACCTGAAGGGTGTGGCGCTGCGATGAAGGGATCAAACGATCTCCAAACACCTCGCGCACAAGGGAAAAAAGAACGGCACGGGCTCAACGTGGGGCACGAGCGGATGCGTCTTCGCCAGCGCAATTCGCAAAATACGGCGTGCACGCCTCGCACTTTGCAAGGTGTCGATGGACTGCGTTAGACGTCAACAAGGCCGAACAGCGACAGTGTCGCGTCGTCGACTCGGCGCGGTCGACCTGTTTGTCGGTCCAGCAACACCCACTGCGTGACGGCGGAGATTGCTGGGCGTCTCGCCCCTGGTTTTCGAATATCTGTGGAGCGCGCAAACCGCGCACCGGCTTTTTCGCCGAGCCAGGTTCGGATTTCGACCTCCTCGCCCGCAAACACCTGATCGGTGTAGTCGATCTCATGCCGACTGCAGACCCAGATTTGGGCCTCCTGAACCGAAGGGGGCGCAACGGCGACCCAATGGGCCACCGCAGCATCCTGGACCCATTTGACATAAACGGCGTTGTTGACGTGGCCCAGCTC
>JBCCBY010000237.1:0-4912 GCA_039033795.1 Pseudomonadota bacterium
CGCGGCTCACGACCATGATGCATCGTCAAAAGCTGAGACACATGACGGATCGAGGGTTTTTTGCGCCGAATACTCAGTGGGCATAATATCCTTTCGACTTCCGATCGCTTCCATTGAATCGGGGAGTGGTCCGTTCGGACGCCGTCGGATGCCTGCGCGATGAAGCAATCGCAAAAATCCGAGCACGACGTTTGGCACCACCGAAACGGTCACTTCAGCCGCATAAATGTCCTCAACGCCCGGAGAATTTTTCCAGTGACCAAGCCGCTCGCTGCCTTCAGGGAGGAGCGCAAACTCGGTCCAATAGGTCTCCTGAGGACCAATCAGGTTGTGCAGACTCCGTCCTCGCCAAAGAACATCATCGTGATCCGAGGTGATCAACCGTGAGGGCTGTCGATCGGCGGATCGGAGCGCCACAAATATGATCGTTGCGTGTTTTTGAATGGCGTAGGACGGTTGCTGCGTTCCCAGCAGCCAAACCGATACGCCAAGGACAGCAGCCAGGCCGGCAAGGCCAAAAACGACCTTTGGAATAAAGTCCATGGTTTGATTGCCCTCTCCACCGCAAAGATCCCGCGCGAGCGTTTCTTTAGGTGAGTGCATGGTGTTGGTCGATGGACCGCCAGCAAAACTGAATCCCGCCCCGCTTCAAGCGCCGAAAACCGTAACAAGAATGTGACTATGAGGCGTCGGCGGGGCGGCATAAACTCAAGGTGGTGAAGGCAGCCTGTTGAAACAAAAGGGGACTCGAGCGCCAATGATGCTCGAATCAAAAAAACTTCTCTTGCTCGAAGACGAGCCGATCATCGCCATGTTGGCAGAAGATCTGCTCGGCATGCTCGGTGCGGCCGATGTCAGACGCGCGGCAACGCTTGCCGAGGCCGAGCAGTGCTGTGATCAACAAGCCTTCGACGCGGCGCTCTTCGATGTTGATCTTCAGGGCCACAGCAGCCTGATGCTCGCTGAACAGGTTCAGAGGGACGGGGTGCGGGTCATCTTGGCAAGCGGGTACTCGCATCTGACCCGCGACGCGGCGGACAGTTTTGTTGTCCTCGCCAAGCCTTTCACGCTACCCAAGTTGAAGGCAGCGTTTGTTGAGGCCTTAGATATCGTCGACGATTGAGACGATTTTTCCCTATTGTAAGCCCAGGGTTGCGGAAGCGACCAGAAGGGCCATTTACTAGAGCCGCAAGCAGACGGGATCCCACCGACAAGGCATGAGCGAAGAGCGCGACGACGACAGCGGCTACGGAACCGGAACCATCACCAAAACGGCGCCGAAGACCAAACGGCCGTCACTTTATAAGGTTTTGCTTCTGAATGACGACTACACTCCGCAGGAGTTTGTGGTGTGGTTGCTTGAAGCTGTGTTCAACAAAGGTCGCGAAGACGCGACACGGATTATGCTGCATGTTCATCAAAACGGGGTGGGCGTTTGTGGGATCTACACCTTTGAGGTTGCCGAAACGAAAGTTGCGCAAGTGCTTGAACTTGCCCGACGCAATGAGCACCCTCTTCAGTGCACGATGGAAAAGGAATAGCCGATGGCCAGTTTCGCATCAGGAATTGAGCGCGCAATCCACCAAGCGATCGCGATGGCGACGGAGCGTCGCCAAGAATTGGCAACGCTGGAACACCTTCTCTATGCGCTGTTGGACGACGCCGATGCCAAGGCCTTGCTGACCGCCTGCGCTGTCGATCTCGGCGAGCTGCGCGAAGCACTGACCGAGTATATCGAAGACGATCTCGCCAATCTTGTGGTCGAGGACATTGATGAAGCCAAACCCACCACCAGTTTCCATCGTGTGGTGCAGCGCGCGCTCATTCACGTGGAGACCTCGGGGCGGGCCGAGGTGACCGGCGCCAACATCATTGTCGCCATCTTTGCCGAGCGCGAGAGCCACGCTGCGTACTTCCTGCAAAGCCAAGGCATGACCCGGTACGATGCGGTCAATTACATCTCCCACGGCCTTGCCAAAAATGGTCAGAGCCAACCCAAGACCCCCCGCGGCGCTGAAGAGGAAGAGGAGACCCAGACCAAACAGGGCCCTGAGGCTCTTGAGGCCTATTGCGTCAACCTCAATGACAAGGCCCGCAAAGGGAACGTCGATCCGCTGATCGGCCGCCTCAAAGAGGTGGAGCGCGCGATCCAAATCCTCTGCCGACGGCGCAAAAACAACCCGCTCTTCGTCGGTGACCCTGGCGTCGGTAAGACCGCCATCGCTGAAGGTCTGGCCCGCCAGATCGTGGACGAAGAGGTGCCGGAGGTTCTCGCTGAGGCCACGATCTTCTCCCTCGACATGGGCGCGCTGCTCGCCGGTACCCGCTACCGCGGCGACTTCGAAGAGCGCCTGAAGGCCGTGATCAAAGAGTGCGAGAACCACCACCACGCGATCCTCTTTATCGACGAGATTCACACCATCATCGGCGCGGGCGCGACCTCCGGCGGCGCGATGGATGCTTCGAACCTTCTCAAGCCAGCGCTGCAGCAGGGCACGCTGAAATGCATGGGTTCGACGACCTTTAAAGAATATAAGCAGCATTTCGAAAAGGATCGCGCGCTGTCCCGCCGGTTCCAGAAGATCGACGTGCACGAACCATCCGTGCCGGATACGATCGAGATCCTCCGCGGTCTTCGTCCAGCGTTTGAAAAGCACCACAACCTCACCTACACGGATGAAGCGATCAAAACCGCTGTCGAGCTGTCGGCCAAATACATGACCGATCGCAAGCTCCCCGATAAGGCGATCGATGTGATCGACGAGGCTGGCGCCCGCCAGATGCTCTTCAAAGAAGAGGATCGGGTGAAAGAGATTGGTACCCACCAGGTCGAAGAGATCGTCGCCGTCATGGCCCGCATTCCGCCCAAATCGGTGTCGAAGTCCGATACCGAGCGGCTCAAGAACCTCGATGCAGACATCAAGCGCGTGGTCTTCGGCCAGGACGAGGCGATCGATCAGCTCGCCGCGGCGATCAAGCTCAGCCGGGCTGGCCTGCGCGAGCCAGAGAAGCCCATCGGCAACTACCTCTTCGCTGGCCCCACCGGCGTTGGTAAGACCGAGGTCGCCAAACAGCTCGCCTCCATGATGGGGGTCGAGCTTCTGCGTTTTGACATGTCGGAGTATATGGAGCGTCACACCGTCAGCCGTCTGATCGGTGCGCCTCCCGGCTATGTCGGCTTTGACCAGGGCGGCGGCCTGTTGACTGATCAGGTGGACCAGAACCCCCACGCGGTGGTCCTCCTTGACGAAATTGAAAAGGCGCACCCGGAGATTTTCAATATCTTGCTCCAGGTGATGGACAATGGCTCCCTCACGGATAGCCACGGCAAGAAGATCGATTTCCGGAACATCATCCTCATCATGACGACCAATGCGGGCGCGGCGGATGCCAACCGGCAGGAGATCGGCTTTGGCCGCGGCCGGGCGAACTCCGAACAAGAGACCGCGATCAACAAGCTCTTCACGCCAGAGTTCCGGAACCGCCTCGACGCAGTGATCGCCTTCGCTGGCCTTTCGAAGCCGATCATCGACCGCATCGTCGCGAAGTTCGTTTTGCAGCTAGAGGCGCAGCTCGCCGATCGTAATGTGACGTTCGAGCTCACGGACGAGGCCACCCGCTGGCTCTCCACCCGCGGTTTTGACGAGGAAATGGGTGCACGGCCGCTCAGCCGCACGATCCAAGAGCACATCAAAAAGCCGATCGCGGACGAAATCCTCTTCGGCTCCTTACGCTTCGGCGGCGTCGTCCGGGTCACGCTGGGTGATGACGAAAAACTCGCCTTCGAATTCATCCCCGAAGACCCCGCCAGGGTCGAAGCCGCAGACAAAGACGCCGAAGACGAGAAGGAACGGGTGAGGTAAGGAATTTAAGGATGACCGAACTAGACTTCATAGAAATACTGTCTTCTTACGGAACAGTATTTCTTGTTGTTGGTAGCTTTTCCGGTGTCCTTTGTTCGATAGTTACAACAATTACACTACGGCGCATGGATCAGAGTGTTGCAGCTAGGTCGAAGTCTATCGATATCGTTCGCTCCTGGTCGCAAGATGAGTATGTGAACGACGTATTCGATCGTATGCGCGATATGCTTCACGGAAAAGAGAGGCCGTACTGTGACGCAACCAATTCGCTTTCAAGTACTGCATCTGATGTACTCAACTACTATGAGGCTATATCAATTGGTATAAGCGAAGGTGCCCTAAATGAGCGAATAATGAAGAAGTGGTGGCGAACTTCATTTGTCCGACATTACATATTCCTCAAAGAAACGGTCGATAAACATCGATGTTTTCACGATATGCCGTCGCTTTTTTATGAATTTGAGCGTCTGGCTTTGAAATGGAGGATCGAGTCAGATCGGGTACCTGAATTTCCCAAAGCTCCAACTCTGATCGTCCCGAACAAGAAATCGTAAATTCTGTTTGTGGAATGATCATTGTAGTGCATTCGTAAATCAAATGCGCGGACCTACCCCGTCATCCCGGCGGAGCGGAGCGAGAGCCGGGACGTAAGGGCAGGACCTACCCAACCAGCGCGCCATCTGAACCAACCATCCAGCCGCTGCCGCGGCCTTCTTTGCCTTCAGAATGTCCCCCGGACATTCTGATCCGCAGTGCGGACCGGCTCCAAAGGGTCCCGGATAGGCGCTGGTGCGCTTTTCGGGATGACGGGGAGAGATCTCTCGCTGGGCGCCTGCCGCGGCGACGACCGCGGCCCCTATCTCTCGGATCAAAAACGCAGCGCCAGATGGCGTGAGAGAGGGCCCAAGGTCGTCGCTGCCGCCCAACCGACCAGAGCGCTGCGGGTCCTGGCCGGTGACTGAGCTGCTACAAACATCAGATCCCCAACGAGGTCTTCATTGAGGGCCATCTCTTTAAGTTTAGCGCAAAAGAGCTGCTCGGCCGCCGCC
>JBCCBY010000238.1:0-4904 GCA_039033795.1 Pseudomonadota bacterium
CACAAGAGTATTGTATTGATCCGGAAGCGAATTAATGAACCCATTGATCTGGGCCATCCAAGCGGCTTGTTCAATATCATCCGTCGTTGCTGAATCCGACGCATAACCAATATTGTACCCGATTGTGTCGTTAAAGAGGACTGTGTCCTGCGGCACCACACCCAAGGATGCACGAAGACTTTCTTGGGTTACATCGCGGAGATCATGGCCATCAATCGTGATCGACCCTCCGGTGACGTCGTAAAACCGAAAAACGAGCTTGGCGATCGTCGATTTGCCTGCACCCGAAGGGCCAACAATGGCGGTTTTCTTTCCCGCCTCCGCTATAAACGACACACCCTTTAACACCTCACGTTTGTCCGAATAGCCAAAACGCACGTTGTGAAAGATGACGGGCCCTTGTGTTTTTGGGAGCTGTATTGCTTCGGGTTTGTCGGCCACATCGGGTTGGATGTTCAAAAGATCGAACATCTTTTCCATGTCGATCAGCGATTGCTTGATTTCTCGATAAGCAAAGCCAAGGAAGTTCAGTGGTTGGTAGAGCTGCATCATGATGAGGCTGACCGCCGTTAACTCTCCAATGGCGTAGCGCCCGGCGGCGACTCCTTGCGCGGTAATCGTAAGCGCACCGATCATCCCTAGATTGATAATAGCGGACTGCCCAATATTCACCCAAGCAAGAGAGCTTTGCGATGTGATCGCTGCCTCTTGATAATCTTCAAGGGCATGGGAGAAGCGCTGCGTCTCTCTTTGTTCGGTCCCAAAAAGCTTGACAGTTTCAAAATTAAGAAGTGCATCGATCGATCGTGACGAAGCGAGCTGATCTTTTTCATTCATGGTGCGGCGGAATTTCAGCCGCCACTCGGTTGAGCTTGCTGTGAACCAGAAATAGCCAATCACTGTTGAAGCGGCGATCAGCGAAAGACTGGCCTCGAACCTCACCGCGAAAATCACACAGACATAAAGCAGCAACAGAAACGTTGGCCCAATGTTGAAAAACAAGAAGCGGAAGAGAAAGTCGATGGAACGGTTACCCCGCTCCAAAATCCGGGCAAGGCTGCCCGTCTTCCGTGCCAAGTGAAAATCGAGAGATAGGCTTTGAAGGTGGCGAAAAACATCGACGCCCACTTCCCTTTGTGCAGTCTGCCCCACTTTTGCGAACAGGAATTCACGGAGTTGCGGCACGACGACCGCGAGAAACCGCAATGCTCCATACCCCAAGATAAAACCAAGGACCGCAGCAGCGACGCCTGCCTCCGGGCTTTGTGATGCCAAACCATTGATGCCGTTGGCCAGGAGAAGGGGGGCTTGGACCGTGATCATCGTTCCGACCAAGATCGCACCCATCGAGGCCACAATCCTTGCCTTAAAGCCTGGCCTTCCCTTTGCCCAAAGATAGGGAAAGAGCTTTCCAACACCCGCCAATTGCTGCCCCAGCGTGGAAACGCGGGCTGTTTCAAGATCCACGTTTTCCGCCATGATCGCTCCTTCGCGCACGCGCCAACAACCGGAGCCGTGTTGGCCCCTTTAAAATCCTAGCACGTCGACGCGGACAAGAACCGATCGGTTTTGTTCAAAACCATCACGTGTGCTGTCGTTGAAGGAATAGGTGACCGAGAGAGCCGCGCAATTGTTCTTCAAACGCAGCGTGAACCTCGTGTTGGTCGTGTCGCCACTGTCGAGGTTTTGAGCCTGCCGTGCAGCGACCGAAATATTGTTGTTGAACCGGACACCCGCATTGATGGTCAGGAATTCGTCTCGAAGTCCTGACGTCTCCACATCGTCGGCTTCCGTGCGCAGATAGGTAACACCGGCGAACATGGGGCCGACGGCGGTGCTGCCGGTGGTTTCAACCCGCCTGAACGAACCTGTGTCATCATCAATGCGAAAGCGGCTATCAAGCGAGAGGTATCGGCTCCATCGTAAATCAACGGCGCCGACAACGTCTGACCCTTTTTCGCCGAGACCGGTGTCGTTCAGAAACGCGTTGGACGTTGATGCGCGAAACTGGGTGCCAACAACCCCGTTGACCGAGAAATTTGATCCGACAACTGCTGCGGCAGAGACGCCAACATTAAGTCGCTGTCCATCTTCCCACTGATCAAGTCCCACTGATTTTGAAAAATCGAACAAGGTGACTGTATCAAATTGGAAAAACTGGCTGTCTTCGTTGAAGACTTCATCGGTAAACGTTTGATTAGGGCTGACAACAGCTTGCACCCTTGGCTCAATGATCACGCTGTTGCCGTTTCCAAGCCGTGCCAATGGGTAAGACCACTCCGCACCGATCGTGGGGAGAACACGGAAGGTTTCAAACCGATCCTCTTCAAGATCATTGGGCAAGTCTTGTCGACATTCCGCAAACCTATTTGCACGGTCTTCGATATTGCAGGCTTGAATTCCCGCCGTCGCGTTTCTGTAGATATAGCCGTCAGCCCTCATCGCTCCGTGCACTTCAAAGCGGTGTCCCGATCGGGTCATCCGCGTCGCGTTGAACTCAGCGCCACTTGAAACCCGAAATGTGTCCAGGCCCGAGTCGCGGTTCAGAACGAGAAAGCTGTTGTTGGTCTCAAGCTCGCCGCCGAGCACATTGAAACGATGTCGGTGCCGAACGCGCGGAAGCGCATCTGCGGTGAAGTCTTGATCCTCCTCCACACCGCCGAGGCGAAGTGTCTGAAAATGGATGGCAGACAGATCAAACGACGAGTTTTCCAACTGCCTGTTGAAACTGACGACGCTTTCAAGGCGGTCAGGGCGGGCGATGCCGATGTTTTCGCGCAAGGCGCCAACAGGCTCAATCTCGTAGGTTCGAAGGTAACCCTTGTCGGAGACTGCATCGATATCGGCTAAAAAATTCCAGTCTCCTTCTAATTCACGCGTGTACTTACTAAAAACATGCCAGCGGGCGTTGCCTGGATCGCCAGGCTCCTGGCTGAGATCATTGGTCGGATTGATGTAACCTGCTTGAACGACAGCGCTGGAGTTGTGTGTGTTGCGACGCCATTCTCCTTTCAGCAAAGTTCCAAGATCGGTCATATGACGCGGCGCAAGGGTCACGTCCTGATAGTCCGAGATCACCTGATAATAGGGTGTTTCAATTTCCAGCCCGGCACGGGTGGAATTGCCGATCTGCGGCGCCAGGAAACCACTTTTTCGCTTGGCCGTGGGGTCGGGCACCTGGATCCAAGGAATATAAACGACTGGGATGCCGAGCACTTCCACAAACGCGTTTTGGAAGCGCATCACCTGTGCTTCTTCAATTTGTGTCACTTTCCGGGCTTTGACCTGCCAGACAGGCCGGTCACGTCGGAAACCTTCATCGCATACAGTGCAGAGCGTGAAAGCACCCTTCCGGAGTTCGTTTCGGCCGGTGTCGCGCCGGATTGCCGTTGCGGCTGCCAGTGTTCCTTGGACGCCGAGTTCGGCTTCGAATGTTTCAATGAGCCCGTTTTTGAAGTCGCTGCTGAGTTCGGCTCGTTCAGCGAAATAGAGGGAGCCCGCCTCATCACGGACCGCGACATTGCCTTCGGCGGTGATCGTATCGGCGTCGATGTCGTAAACGACGCGGTCGGCGCGCAAAAACTGCTCGCCTTGAATGGCCCTGACGTCGCCCTCAGCGATCAAGGGCCCGCCGATCCGTTCACGGTAAACGCGATCGGCCGTTAAGACGACCTCATCCCCTTCTGATGCTGATAAGGTTTCTTCCGCCGGTTGTGCAGCGACCGAAAGAGTCGCGCCAAGGGCGAAAAGAAGATGGCTGAGCATAGGGTGAGCGGTCCGTTTGAAAGGATCGATTAGACGCTTTTCGTTAACCGTCCTTGAGCATCAAGCCAGCCCCGAATTTAGCCGTCTTCCCTAAAAAGAAGGACAGTGACGCCGATCAAGAGGGCAATCGTTGGCGGCGTCCAGGCAGCAATCCGCACAGGGACGAGCCCTGCTTCTGCAACCGCAGAAGAAAACTGGATGGCGATGAACGCAGCAAATCCTGCAAATATGCCATAAATAATGAGCCGGAATGCCCCCCCCGAGCGTGCATGGATTGGCAAAGCGAAGACGCAGCCGATCACGGCCATCGCTGCCAGTTTGAGCGGCATCGCGAACAATTCATGCAGGCGCAAGGTGAAGGGCTCGAGCGGAATGCCTGCTCCGCCAATACGGTCCATCAAGCGGGGGAGGGTCCACAGGCTTAAACTCTCCGGCCGCGTGTTGGCGAGAATGAGGTCATCGAGCTCGAAGGTGGTTTGAAAGGTAACATCTCCGACGGCGGAGGGAATATCACCGCCCGGCGCGCTTCGGACGGCGTTCTTTAAGGTCAGTTCCTGATCTTTAAACACGGCCCGTTGCGCATCGAACCGTTCGATGAAGACGCCATCATCGCCCTTTCGCCAGATAAAAACGTTTTGCATCACGTTCTTTTCATAGCGGACCTTATCGGCGTGGATCAGGATCACGCCTTCCTCTTGCTCTTGTCGGAGCCACACGCCGCGCCGAAATGTTTTCTCTGCATTGCTGCCTGATCCGCGGACGTCGTTGAGGAGATTATCGGAGCTTAACGACATGCGCGTCGTGATGGGATCGACCGCGACGGCCAAGACCGTGCCGATGATCAGTGCCAGGACCACAGGCGCGCCGACGATTCGCCAGACGGAAAATCCTGCGGCCCGCAACACCGCAATCTCGAGCGAACGAGCCATCTGTGCGACAGCCATCAGCGTACCGAACAGCATGATGAACGGCGATAAGATCATGAGCAGTTGCGGTGCACGCAGAAGGGTGAGTGAAGCAGCGGTTCCGACACCCACATTGGGGCGGTTGCTGACTTGGCGCAGCGCTTCAAGAAAATCGATCGAAACGATCAAAGCGAAAGACGCAGCCCCTAGGATCATCACGTTCCGAAAGGTTCG
>JBCCBY010000239.1:0-4899 GCA_039033795.1 Pseudomonadota bacterium
CCAACGACTTGGCGTAGGGCATGGGGATGTCCCAGGCGGTCAGTCTCTCGGCGGGCGCATCCAAGTAGTCGAAGGCGGCCGATTCCATGATAACCGAGAGGATTTCGGCAGTGACGCCGCTGGTTGCAACCGGGTTCGCCTTACATGCACCGGCCAATTCTTTCCGTGCCTGGGTCAAGCAGACCAGGTGGATTTCCGCGCCATGATGCGTGATGGGATCGATGAGGAGAGCCTCCGTCAGGAAGTGCGCCGCGCCATCGGAATCAAACCTGAGGCGCATGACTTTGTCATCGCGCCAGGAAGAGCACCGACACT
Organism: Pseudomonadota bacterium; assembly: GCA_039033795.1. Lineage (GTDB taxonomy): Bacteria > Pseudomonadota > Alphaproteobacteria > Caulobacterales > Parvularculaceae > Parvularcula. The sequence goes on from JBCCBY010000239.1 coordinate 316, forward strand.
TGATCGTCATATGAGCATGACGGGAGGATAAGAGGCGTGCGGATCGTATTCCTCGGGCGATTGGCTGACCGATTTGGTCAAGAACGCCGTGTTGACCTCTCGGCTAACTTGACCGTGGCTGACGCCATTGAGGCGTTAGAGGACGACGACGTTGGCCTTCTAAGGGCACCGGGCATCAGCTATGTGCTCGATCATCATGTCGTGGGTCTCGATATGATCTTGGGCGATGCCAAGGAACTGGCTTTTCTACCGCCGGTATCGGGCGGGTGATGATCGACGTTCTCATCACCGACAGGGCAATCGATGCCGATGGCCTTCAGCGAACACTGCGCCACTCAGTTGCCGAACGCGCCGGGGCGGTCACGAGTTTTGTCGGCATGATGCGCAGCGACCATGACAGTGTGTCCTCGCTGACCGTTGAGCACTATCCAGGGTACACGGAGCGTGAAGTTGCTCGACTAGCCGAGCTGGCGTTGCAGCGGTTTGGTCTTTTTGCATTGTTGGTTCACCATCGCGTTGGGACGATGATACCGGGCGATGTCATTGTTGTCGTCGCAGCGGCGTCGGCCCACCGGCGCGAGGCGTTCGAAGCGTGTGACTTCGTAATGGACTATTTAAAATCAGCGGCGCCCTTTTGGAAAAAGGAAGAGCGGCCGGATGGCGCCAGGTGGGTGGAACCCACGGCGCGTGATGTTGCAGACCGAAAGCGTTGGGAGACCTGAAGATGCCAGGGATAGACGAAAAGCGGGAGTTTGTGCCGGTTGGACTGGCTGTCCTCACGGTCTCTGATACGAGGACCGAAGCAGATGACACGTCGGGCCATATTCTCATCGAACGGATTAAAGATGCTGGGCATAGGGTTGTTGCCCGGGCAGTTGTTCGGGACGAGAAAGAAGCTATTGTGAGCCAGGTGAAGGCCTGGGGCGATGATCCTGCGATCGCTGCGATCATCACCACAGGAGGAACCGGTCTGACCGGTCGGGACATCACCGTCGAGGTCTTGCGCCCACTCTTCACTAAAGAGATCGATGGTTTCTCCGTCATCTTCCATATGGTGAGCTATGAAAGTGTTGGCCTTTCGACTCTTCAATCTCGCGCCTGCGCCGGGGTGATGGGGGAGACCTTTGTCTTTTGTCTTCCTGGGTCCAACGGTGCGGTCAAAGATGGTTGGGACAAGGTGATTTCCGCGCAGCTTGATAGCCGTCACTGGCCATGCAACTTGATTGAAATCATCCCGAGACTGAGCGAATGACAGGACTAACGCATTTTGATGATGATGGCCGCCCACATATGGTCGACGTCGGTGCTAAAGACACGACCGCCCGCAAAGCTGTTGCATCGGGCACGGTCACAATGTCTGCTGCAACGCTCGATCTGTTAAAGGAGGGAAGCACCAAGGGCGATGTCATTGGTGTCGCGACGTTGGCGGGGATCATGGGGGCAAAACGGACCGCAGATCTCATCCCTCTTTGCCATCCTTTGCCCCTTAACACTGTCGATGTTGTCATCACACCGGATGATGAATTACCCGGCGTACGGATAATTGGGACAACGAAGACGAATAGCAAGACGGGCGTGGAGATGGAAGCCTTAACAGCGGTCAGCACAGCCGCGCTGACGGTCTATGATATGCTGAAGGCGGTGGATCGCTCGATGGTGCTCGGCTCGATCCAGCTTGAGGCGAAGGAGGGCGGCAAAAGCGGCACGTGGACACGTCCAAACGACACCTCGGCTACGGTGTAAGACAAAGAACCTGCACCGTCGCGCCTTTCTCTAAAGCCGCTTCACCCGGGGCACGCCGGACAAGCGCGTTTGAGGCAGCGAATGGGGATAAAAGGGCCGTATCCTGACGGGATTCCACGCGTGTGCATAACGATCCGTGCTCATCGTGGTAAACCACTGCACGGAGAAAGCTCTCACGATTACCATTGGGGCCAAGTGGCTCTGCTAAGTGAGCTCGATCAAGCGTCAATGCATGCTCGTCCCGCCCCAGAAGTCTATTGATCGCACAGCGAACAAAGAGGAAGCTACAAACAAAAGCGGATGACGGATTACCTGGAAGTCCAAGAATGAGCTTTCGGTCATTGGTCCCAAACCAGACAGGCTTGCCTGGTTTGACAGCGACTTTCTCAAATTGAAGGGCGTACCGTTCACGGCCAACTCGTTTGACAACGTCATAATCACCGACCGATGCGCCGCCCACAGGGATTAGAAGATCGGCCTCAGCGCCGCGATCAAAGAGTGTTCGCACAGCATCGTCATGATCACGCGCCACGCCAAGGTCTATGACGTCTGCACCCCAGCTTTCCAGGAGTGGTTTCAAACCGCGGGTGATGGAGTTCACCACTTGGCCGGGGCCTGGGATTTCGTTGGGTTCAACAAGCTCATCGCCATTGGCGAAAACAGCAACAGACGGTTTCTTCACGACACTGATGTCGCTGATTCCTGCGGTTGCCAAAAGCGCGATGTCGATTGGTTTCAAAACTCGGCCTACCGACAAAAGCTTATCGCCAGCGGTGAAGTCTGTCCCCTTCTGTCTGATATGACGCGGGGCGGTTTGCTCTTCCGTTAGCGTAATTGTCTCCCCTTGACGTTCCACATCCTCTTGGATCACCACATGATTAGCGCCGCCCGGGACAACCCCGCCGGTAAAAATCCGTACGGCGCCACCGCTCAATTCTCCTTCAAATGGACGCCCTGCCGGCGCTTCGCCGCGCACTTCAAACTGCGCGCCTATCGGTTGAGGGGCGTCTAGCCTCATAGCGTAGCCATCCATCGCGGACATACGCGCGGGCGGGTGTGTTAAGCGGGCCAGGGGTGTGACCGCGAGCGTTCGACCGACACTGTTCTCAATACAGATGGTCTCGTGTGGAAGCGACGATACCTCCCGCATGATGATCGCGATCGCTTCATCAACGGATATCATGGCGTGTCCTTTGGTTGGCAAGATGACCGTGCTCTAGGTTCGTGCTCTATCGCGTTTTCGAACTGTCAAACCGGCCCCATTTTGGCTGAAAACGCTCTAGGGATGGCGGTGATGCATGGCAACAATGCGTTGGCTGCGCACCGCCGCCGTGGGTGACGGAGTGGTTCGCCACCGCATCGTTAGATTTTGAACGAACCCATCCTTACCAATGATCCTGACCAATGTGCACCCGAGTCTTCCGAACCCTATCAGGGCGACACGCTGGCCGTAATCAAATCGCTAAGGCCTACGGATTCCAGAATATCGAGCGACCTTTTTTGCTGTTGCGGCGAGAGTGATCCGTGTTCCTCACGAATCCATTGGAGGCATTTTCCTTGATAGGAAAAGGAAGGTTGCTTCCACGTCTTGCCATCAATCTCGGTTTCGAAAAGACGCTCTCCTGCCAACAATGCGCGCGCGTTCGCTAAGAGTTGTGGCATATGGGTTCGCGCGACCTCAGACAACATCTGCAACAGGGTGTCGGGCAACTCATCTGGCTGAAGCCAATCGTCATCGGTCACATCAACGCCGCAAAGATCTTCGTTTCGCTCCACCCACGCGTAGACGCGCGGCGCAATGTCCAAGGTGACCCGGGCTGGGGTGGGGTCAAAGTGAGCGAGCGAGGTCAGCTGCCCGACGGCGGCGAAGTCGGATGAGCTCGGACGGTTGCCCAGCATGAACTGGTGACCCGACTTCAAGTGAGAATTAAGTATACTGAGGAACCTCTCATAACTCTCCTCAATCACGGGACCTGTGACGTCGTTGGAGCCGACCACATGAAGCCGGCTGATTTGACGCTCTGCGAACACGGCCTTCATCTGCAATCCGGTTTCGTCGTCAAGGTTCATCATCGGATAATAGGGTAGGGTGGTCGAAGCCTTGTCGATATCGTCACTGTACGACCACCGATAGTGGAACATGCAGCGGGTCAACCATTCGTCTGCATAATCCTCTAGGATGTAATTAAGCAGGTTCATTAGGGGATCGGGGGGTAAAACGCTCCGTCCTGTATATATCCTTTCGAGGCGCCTAATGATCGGCGTGGTATCGGTGACTGCTTGAAGTGTACCTTCGTCATCGTCAAAGTAGAAGGTGGGAAGCAGAGGAACCTTCGGTACGGGAAGTTTTTCGTGATCGACGTGGCCCCAGCTGATGGGGTTGCCCGGCTGGCCGATCACAAAGCGATAGGGAATCCGCCGGTATCGTAACACCGCGAGTGCTTTTCTTGTGTAGGGGCTTCCGTGAACACCTTGAAGTGTCACGGGATCGGCGTGGTGCATGGCTTTGGTCCTCTAAACACTGTGAACTGATGTATTGTGATCAAAGCCGGATAGCGCCGCGCTCGATTTCCACTTTTAAATCATCTGTCAGGGGAACCCATTTGTCTTGCGCGGGTGTGAGCAGGAAAACACCGCCGTCAACTCTATTGGGATCAAATCCTTCCTCTTTCAGGGTGCTTTTCTTGTGCTTAAACGTCCCCGTCACTTCCATGGCTTCTTGAAGCCGCAAAAAGCGCGGTACGGCGTAGGATGGGAGCGCGGAGCGAAGACGATCGGCCAATTCATCAAGGTCTGGCTTTGATCCTTCTGTGGGTGTCACCGCGAGCATGCCGCATCTGC
>JBCCBY010000240.1:0-4882 GCA_039033795.1 Pseudomonadota bacterium
GATATGATATCGATAGGTGGGCAGAGTATTGTGACGTGAGACGAACGCACGATCTATACCGATAACCCAGAGTATACGGAACGAAATGAAGAGCCTCTATTAATCAATTCCGCAGCGAAGCGATAGAGCGTTTGGTCGTCGCGCGGGCGCCGACCCGGCGTTTGATCTCTTCTGTGACGACCCACAACCGGTCTTGGCCCCACAGATCGAGGGGAGGTTCATCGCCAGGCCCTTCAACACGGAAGCTCGGCACACCCCAAAGCCGCATGCCTTTGGTCATGTCTTCCTGGTTTTGTGCAACAACCCGGCGCCATTCATCAGATCCACGATGAGCTTGTGCCTCTTGCCAATCAAGACCGGCCGCCTGCACCGCACAGCGGAAAGCAGCTTCGGTATGCAAGGGAGCTGCCTGGCTAAATGCGCGGCGGAGCAGTTCACTGAGCAATTTTTCGTCGCGCCCCTTGGTCTTCGCCCATGGCAGCAGCGAATAAGCGTCGCGGACAGGATCGCCGATCGGAGATAAGATCGGACCAAAAGGAACGCCGTTCCGCTCACCCTCCCGTTTGGCATCGAGCATGATATAGCGCGCCTTGTCCATCGTGGCAGGCACGCCTCGCATGATCATGGGAAGGACAGGTTTGGTGATCAGATTGACACCGCAAGCGTCACGCAGAGCAATCACGTGGTCAAAAATTATAGCGGTATAAGGAGAATTAAGCGAGGGATAGAAGTGTAAGGTGACGTCGCTGGCGTCGATCCCTCTTACATCGGCTGCCGGCCTGGTCACAATAACGCTGTCGTCAGGGGCAACAGCGGCACCGTTTTCGGTGAGGTGCTGTTCCAAATGATCCAAACGATCAGCACCCCAATACCACTCGCCGTGATAATAAAATGTTGCCCCGGAATAATGGTGCAAAGACTTAAGCCGAGCGCATCCTGCTTTGATCTTCGCCTCTGCCTCGCCTGCCTCCGATTTTGGTAAGGCCAGCAGCGCCTCGCGATCACTTGACCAAGCCGCGGTGCTGATCGCAGGAGCTGCGTCCACGAACTGATCGGCTGAGAGGGACGCTAAAGCACGTTCTGCGGCGTCGAGAATATCAGCCGAAGGAACAGAAGGGGCTTTATCGGGAAAGTGAAGGCCATAGGGCCCAGCGATGAGGCCAGCGTCGCGCCGCGCCCAGATGGCAAGGTCCTCCTTAAACGGTTGGTTTTTCCCGCCTGTTGCGCGAATGAGATGAACTTGAAGGTCAATATCATAGCGTTGGCGCAGGTTCGCCAGCGTCTGGACAGCAAGATGAGAATAAGGATCGTCGGTCTGGTGAAAATACTCCACCGTGTGCAGCGTCTTCGTTCGTCGTCGCCTCGCTTCGAAGCGCGCCCGGCGTTCCCTCTGCCGTTGCGGATTGATCATGCGGCTGAGGAGGGCTCCGCCAAGCAGCCGCAAGGGGAGCACCGGGTTCCGCATGCTGGCCGGATTGGATCGATCCTCTGGATCAGGACCATCGGGCATGGCTGTTCCTCCCTTTTTTTCGGTTGGGCGTGACGCCATGATATAATGAAAGCCGCCCCAACCCGATAAGAACATAGAGATCGCCAGCGCTTTTTGCAGGCCCATGGCACCCTCCGATCCCGCCGCCAGCAGATCGCTAAGCATTCCGATGAGAAGTGGGCCTAAACTGTAGCCAATCAGGTTGATGCTCAGCATCAAGAGTGCCGTGTTCGTTGCGCGCATATTAATCGGCGATAGCGTATGGAGCCGTGCAAAGGTTGGTCCAAAGAATAAATTCAGCAACATGGTGACCGGCACCATGAGGACCAATGTTAAGGGAAGGGCCGGCGAGAGGTAGGCCGCGACCCCAAGCGGAATAGCGATGATTTGAGCGATCCCAACCCAGCGAAGGCCCAAACCCGGACGTTTTTGATCAGCCCTTTGGCCTGCATAGCCGCCAAGCAAAACGCTGATCGCCGACAGTACACCGAAAAGGCCAGCCAGGAGCAGCCCGACCTGCAACTCCGCCAAACCATGCACGCGCATGAAAAAGAGCGGCAACCAACTGCTGACGCCATAGGTCAGCGCGGCCGTGATCGTGATCGCCGCCGTGAGGTGCAGCAGCGCTTTATTGCTCGCCATAAACCGCGCAGCATCGATCAACGTGGTCCGGTTGGGTGTTTCGGCCGTCTCGCTGGTGTGCCCATCTGCCAAGCCGCGGCGCGGTTCACTCAGTGCAAAGATCGCGACGATTGCGATGATCAATCCGGGTACGCCCATAAAAAAGAACGCAGGCCGCCAGCCGAAGGATTGGCTGATCACCCCGCCAGCTAAAAAACCGAAGATCACCCCGATATTCGCACCGGCGGCGAGGACCCCCATGGCAGAGGACCGTTTCTCCACGGGATAATAATCAGCGACAATCGATTGGCTTGCTGGGTTAACGCCCGCCTCGCCAACACCCACGAGCATGCGGAAAATGATCAGCATCAAGAAGCTCGTTGCCAAGCCTGACGCGGCAGTCATCAGAGAGAACAGCGCCAGGGAGACGATGATGATCCACTTCCTGCTCTTTCTGTCCGCAAGCCGCGCAATTGGAACGCCGAGGGTCGCGTAAAACATCGCAAAGACCAGGCCACCCAACAGTCCAAGCTGAGTGTCGTTGAGCCCAAATTCAGCCTGAATTGGGCCCATCAGGATGGAAAGGATCATCCTATCCGCCATCGAACAGGCATAGGCGATCACCAAAATCGCAAGCGCACCGCGTCTCACACGGACGATGTTGTCATTGATGCTGTGCACGTTTTGGTGCCTCCGTTGTGTGGCTGCCGTTCGTCGGAATAGGGCCGGGCAGGGATCACCCTAATCAAATGGTTGAGACGAGTGGCCCAATGATTGAAGAATGTCTGTCATGATCGTGTTGCCTCGGCCGAGAGCGGGCATTTTCGTTTCGATGTTGAGTTGACCTTTGAGCCCAGCTGTTCGGTGAACAGCGATCTCTTTCCACTCATCCGACATCGACATTTGTAAAAGTGCGCTCCGATCCGGGTAGAGAGCGATAGCCACTTCGTCCCAAAGTTCGTCTGTTTCGCCCACGGGTAAGAAGCTGACATCAGCGATAAACAGCATACGGCCACCATGACGCTCAACCAGATTGATAACGGCGTCGGCATAAATGATGTACGCCTCGCGTCCTGTGAGGTCTGTTGCGCGGCCGTCCTCATACTCTGCTTTCTCTTTGAAGGTCAGGAGATTGACCATAAAAATTGGACCCTCGGGGCCTGGCTTCATCATCTCTTGGATTTGCGAGGGTTGCGTGGGACCGAGGGCATTTATAACTTCCATGGCAAAGGCTCCTTCCTATCTCTTGTTTTTATGATGAAAAAGAATTCTGTTAGATGAGGAAATCTAAGCACCCGGTGGGGCCCAACAGCGGCTCGAGCGCCAATTTTTCATCAGTAGCGAGCGCAGCATAACGATCCTTCAACGGATCAAGACACCCAGTGTTGCGTTCGGTCGCGACCCGGGTATAGCGGGCGCCGTCGATGTCGAAGCTGAACGTCCCGTCTCCAGCAGCGTAAGCTCTCTCGTTCGCGTCGAGGAAGGGCAGATGGGTTTTGCCAATGAGGCCCATGAGCTTTTCGACCGCTGTGTAGGTCGGTGTTTCCCGCCGCGCTGATAGCGGTGTCCATGAACCTTCAAGACCGCTTTGATCGTTCATCAGGGCAGTCCATCGCACAAGGAAAGGGAAGTCCCGCCGTAGAATATCAGACGGATACCGATCTTCGACCATCTGAGAGAACTGTCCGTAAAGCGCAAATTCAGCACGCGATGGCCGTGTCCCAAAGAGGTAGAAGCCATGGACGAGCGCTGCGTCCATGATGGCGAAAAGCTCTTGGGCGGCCTGATCAACGATGGCAAACGAGCCCTCACCACCGGCATAGATCGGAATACGTTTCAATTGGCGATGGGCCCAAAATGATGCCATTTGATCAATTGATTCAAGTCCATCACCGCCGCGCATGCCCTCGAAAAGGATAAGACGGCTTGCTTCGAGCTGATTGGCCTCACCGTGCCATCGATAGTGGAACATGGCGTTGACCAACCATTCATCGGCGAAGTCTTCGATGAGGTACGCAAGAAAAGCATCACCGGGATCCTCGGGGTCCGTCCGCCGGTCATCGAATGTGGCCTCAAGCTCATTGATGAGCGGTGTGGAGTCATTGGCATAGGTACCATCTGGCCGACCCAAGACGGGAACCATGTAGTGCGGGACCTTGGTGCGGGCGATATCATTCGCTTCGATGCCACTGATCCAACGAAAGGGAATGCGCCTGTAGCGAAGATAGGCCCGCATCTTCATGGAGAAGGGTGATGCGACAGCTCCGTAGAGGTTGTAGGTCTCTGACATGACCGCGTCTCCCATCCCATGGCTGCGCTTCATCGTCACTTTTCTTGTCCTAGCGCTGGACAATTCAGTTGGTCAATTCAGTGAAGGCGTTTGCTGCGGTGCAAATACACAGCACCGAAAGGAATTCTCGGGTCAGTTGGGACGGCTTGACACCAGAACCGATTTGTTCAAACAATTGACAAATCTAACGACAATATGTGCTGAAAATCGAGGCCTCTCACAACTCCAATCGTTCAGACCACAGCAGCTTGGTGCCACCGGAATCCCCTCCGATCTCGTCATATTCCGGTGGTAAGACTCGGGCGGCAGGATCACCTGCCGCCCGCTTTTTTACTTCATTGAGTCATTGTTACGCAGACGGAATGACGCGTCGAACAAGAGTGATCCAAACACAATTTCCAAAACAAACGGGCCAAGAGCAGGATCTGCTTGATGGATAAGCGTAGCGCAAAGCCGCACAAACGCCGTGAGGAAGAGCATAA
>JBCCBY010000241.1:0-4878 GCA_039033795.1 Pseudomonadota bacterium
GTTTTCTCTTTGAGCATTGGTGCACTGCCTCGGAAAAACGGGGCCGACGTTCGAATGATGGTCGGCTTTGATCAGGAACTGAAAAAAGGGAAAGAGAGCGAGAACTGACAAGATCATCGCGAAACGGCGTGAAGCCGAGGCTCGCCTGATCCAGGACAAAACAACGGGTCAAGCGGCACGCGCAATTGGCGACCCGCTGCCCCGATTTTGACGGGTTCGCTTGAAGACATTTTTTCTGGAGGCTCGCTTGTGGGTTTCTTCTCTCTCTCTGGAGCGCTCCTTCTACGCTCACCCCCGCACTGCAACATCCGTCCACAATCCGTGACCCGCGGGCCGCTCGACAGCGGGGGCACTTCCCGATAGCGAAAATAGCGTAAGAGTTCCGGGGAGCTAGGCCGCTGATGGGCATCGCGTTTATTGATCTTCAGGCGCAGCGGGCGCGGATTGCCGACAAGGTGGATGCCGCGATCGCCAAGGTGCTGGCCCATGGCCGCTTCATCATGGGGCCCGAGGTCCAGGAACTCGAAAAGCAGCTCTCCGCCTTCACCGGCGCCGCCTACACCCTTGGCTGCGGCAATGGCACGGATGCGCTCGCCCTGCCGCTCATGGCCTGGGGCCTCCAGCCTGGGGATGCTGTTTTCTGCCCCAGCTTCACGTTCACCGCGACGGCCGAGGTGATCCCGTGGCTCGGGGCTGCACCCGTCTTCGTCGATATTGATCCGGTCACCTACAATATCGATCCGTCCTCGCTTGAGGCCGCGATTGAGGAGACCCTGAAGAAGGGTGAGCTTCAACCCAAAGCGATCATCGCCGTTGACCTCTTCGGCCAGCCCGCAGACTACCCACAGATCAAGGCGCTGGCGGATCGTTACGGCCTCAAACTGATCGCTGACAGCGCCCAAGGCTTTGGCTGCACGATTGGCGGTCAGCACCCGATCGAATGGGCGGACGCGGTCACCACCAGCTTTTTCCCCGCCAAACCGCTCGGCTGTTACGGCGATGGCGGCGCGGTGCAGACGAACGACAAAGACCTCGCCGAGCGTCTTGATAGCCTCCGGATCCACGGCAAGGCGATGCCCGCAGAGATCGAGGCCGCGTCTTGGGACCATGATCCGCGTTATTTGAACCCGCGGATCGGCATGAACAGCCGCCTCGATTCCATGCAGGCGGGCATCCTGCTTGAGAAACTCGCGATCTTCCCCGATGAAATCGGCAAACGGCAAGCGATCGCTGAGCGGTACAATGAGCGCCTCCAGCCGCACGTGCTTCAGGTTCCTGGCGTCTTACAGGGCTATCAATCCGTCTGGGCACAATACACCATTGAGGTCAAAGACCGTGCCCATGTCCAAGGCGCACTGCGCGACAAAGGCATTCCGACGGCGGTCTATTACCCCGTGCCCATGCACCAACAACCGCCCTATGAGCACTATCCCACCGCACCGGGCGGTCTTCCCGTCACCGATGCGAAGGCGAAGACCGTTATGAGCCTGCCGATGCACCCTTATCTCGAGAAAGCCACCCAAGAAGAAATCGTCGCCGGTGTGGCCGACGCCGTGGCAGCGTACGCTTAACCGCTCGCCCTGCACCAGGGCCGTTGACTGCGGGCAGGACGAGCGGTTTCATCGACCTTTGTGCACTCGTCTGCGAAGGTCTTCACCGTGATGCGGCTTTTTTTATCATCAGCACTGGCGCTCACCTGCATGGCCGCCTGCGGCGAACCAGCAGAGCCTGTGTCCCCAAGCGTCAGTATCCCCGACCCTCGCCCAGGCGTGGTCGAAGACCGGTTTGCGCGGCTCGCGCTCACTTGCGTGCACCAAGAGTACCCCAACAAGATCGCCCATGTGATGACCCGTGATGCTGATGCGATGACGCCGCGTCAGATGTTTCCGGCTTTTTACGGCTGTTTTGATTGGCACTCCTCCGTCCACGGTCATTGGCTCTTAACGCGGATCCTCAAGACAGACCCAGAGACGCCCATGAGGCCAGCCATTGAGGCCGCGCTCGCGCAAAGCTTCACCGGCGAGAACATCGCCGGTGAGATCGCCTATTACAGCGGCGAAGATCGCGCCTCCTTTGAGCGGCCCTACGGCATCGCCTGGTTCTTGCAGCTCATCGCCGAGCTCCACGAAAGCGATGAGCCGCTGCTGCAAGAATGGCGGGGTACCCTGATGCCGCTTGAAACCATGATCGTCGAGCGGATTGAGGCATGGCTTCCTCGGCTTGCCTACCCTATCCGTCTGGGTACCCATAATCAGACCGCCTTCGCGTTCGGCCTGATGCTCGACTACGCACGCACCGTGGACAATGAGAGCCTTGAGACCCAACTCACCGACACGATCCTGACCTTCCACAAGGATGATGTGGACTGCCCGCTTGCCTATGAGCCGTCTGGCGAGGACTTTCTTTCACCTTGCTTGATGGAAGCGGATGTGATGCGCCGGGTGATGACGAAAGACGACTTTGCGGATTGGCTGTCCGCCTTCCTTCCGCAAATCCCAGACGATGGCAGCGCCGACTGGCTGACCCCGGGGATCGTCCTCGACCCCACCGATGGCAAACTGGTGCATCTCGACGGGGTCAACCTCTCTCGGGCTTGGGCGCTTGAGGGCATGGCTGAAGGATTACCGGCCGACGACCCCCGCCGGGACGCGCTTGTTGCCAGCGCCATGCAGCACAAGGAGGTCGGCATCGCGGCCGTTTCCGATGAGCACTACGCGGGGAGCCATTGGCTCGGAAGTTTTGCCACTTACCTCACGACCAAACGAGGCCTTTAAGCCTTGATGGATTGGAGACACGCCATGGCGAAGTTCTCAAGTTTCGCGGCGGTCTTCGCCATGTGGCTGATGCCGCCTGCCCTTGGATTGGCCCAGGAACCCAGCGCCGATGCAACGGTCCGGCCATGGAAGTTCGTGGCCGGCTCTACCAACAGCACCACCGGTCAGCGACTAGACGCGGTGGTCGAGGCCTGCCGAAACAGTGAAGCACCCTTTGCCACAGTGGTCGAAGAGCGAACATTTGTTGATGCGTATGAGGACCGAAACGAATTTGGCTCCTCGCTCGTGGTTTTTCGCTTGGCCAGCTGGAGCGAAGACGACAGCGTCGTGGTGCGCTTTGTCGTGAAGGCGGCAGAGGCTGCGATCCGTGGTGCCGATGGGGTCCTCACGATCATTGGTCAGCCCGGTGCCTTGGAAGGCTACAATTGGATGTACGCAGGTGGTGACGAGCCGATTTTTGCCGGTCCGTCGCCGGACACGATGCCGTTCAAGGTCCCGTGTGAGAACGCGGAGCTCGCGGCGAAACGTTTAAACGAAGTTCTGCCTTTTCTGCCATCAGGACAAGGACCATTGGATATCGTTGAGGCAAGCTATCAGGGCTATTTGCGCAATTTGAAAATGCGCTTTGGCGATGACCGCCTCGACCCGATTGTTGATGCCTGCCGGGCGCCAACCGGGGCGCCGCGCCCAACGACCGAACTCATCTCCGCGGGCTATGATGACGACCAAAGCAGCGAGACCTCCGGCCGGTTCTATGTGACCATCGTTCATCATGGTGATCAGTCCAAGGAGCTTGCGACCTATTTCTTGGATCCATCAGTCAGTTTCGCGCGCATCTCGGATGACAAAGCCCTCACGCTCTTTGGCGGAGACGCAGGGACAGCAGGGCATACAGGCTGGTTTGCACCAAGCGGGACTTACTCCCATGTCGGTAGTTTTGAGCCCTCGCCTGACACGGGTGACACGGGATCGTTTTACTGCGCCAAACCCGGCCTCGCCTCATCAGCCGTCCACGGTCTGCGCGCATGGCTCTCGGCTGGTCTCCCGCGGGCACCCCAGATCACCTACGCCTTGCAGTTTGATGAAGCGGCCAATGAGGACGTGACGGCATGTTTGTTCAGTGATGGAGAAGCCGCGCTGGTTGTCGAACAGGCGCTCTCTGCTGAAGGGCTTCATCCCCTCCGAACCAGGATGGATAGCGCGGAGGCGCACCTGCAATTCGTCCTGACGCCCCGCAACGAAGACATGATGCTGCCCGATCGGTGCCATTACGCCGTCGACACTGAGGCAAGCTGGGCCGTGACAGATCCAGGAGCGCTCGTGGTGGACCTTCGCGTTGACCCGATGGAGACCAGTTTTCGTGATCTCGACATGATCGCAAGCCGGGCGGGACGGGATTTCCTCCAACAGGAAAAAAGGAAACAAGCCGCGCCTGATCCGGCGTCATTGCCTTAGTCGCTCCACCCGAAAAGATGCTGCCCCCACGGCTCTTGCTGCTTCGCGCATGGCGCTTTGATGGGACGCATCAAGCCTTTCTTGAGCCAGCCGTGTCGGTACCGAAACAACAAGCGTCTCTTTCTCGACGGTGAAAGAGGCTTGGCTCAAATAGGATGCCGCTGGCCCCTCGCCAGCCTTCGCTTGGAAGGCTGCGACAGCGCGCTCAGCGATCGATCCTGGCTTGCTCGCAGCCCAGACGATGGGCTTTGGCCGAGCCTGCAAAATGGCCTCGGCGGACCCTTCAAGATCAACGGGGTTCGTTGTCGTCGCAAACCAGCCAAGCCAAGCCGCCTTGTCCCTGATCTTGGGATTGGTGGCAGCAATCGCGAGGGCGAGCGCTGCCCGCCCGCCATGGCGGCGTTCAGCCCAGGACACAAGTCGCGGCGCCCTTTCATCCTTGATAAGATCAACAGCATGGGAACGAAGATGAACCATCTCCTCGTTAACCTTAACGGTCTCACCAAAGATGTCGGGCAACAGAGCTTTTGTTAACGAGCAAACCCCCCCTTCCCAACGATCCGTGTCGGAACTTACGATGGTTTGTTGGGGAGGGTTTCTATAGGGGCGCTCATCGGTGGGCGGGTGGGCGATCACCTCTGCGCGCTGA
>JBCCBY010000242.1:0-4860 GCA_039033795.1 Pseudomonadota bacterium
CCGGGCTTGGTGGAGCAAAGCTTCAGGCGAACCTTGCTATCCTTCCTGCCGAATACGCTTTAGACTTCATGCGGTTCTGCCAAAGAAACCCCAAACCCTGCCCGTTGGTCGGAGTTTCGGACACTGGCAATCCTATGATGGACACCCTCGGGGCAAACATTGATATCCGCACCGATCTGCCTGCTTATTACGTTTACCGTGATGGAGAGTTAGCGGAAACGCTCGCCGATCTCACCTCGGTCTGGCTGGACGACTTTGTCGCCTTTGCGCTTGGCTGCTCTTTCACTTTCGAGCACGCGCTACAGGCGGCGGGCATCTCGCTCTGGCATATTGACAACAACACAACCGTCCCAATGTTCGAAACCAACATCGCGACTGTCCCTGCCGGTCCCTTTTTTGGTCCAATGGTCGTCAGCATGCGCGCAATCCTTGATCACCGCATCGATGAAGTGGTTCGCATATCCAAACGGTTTCCTTTAGCCCATGGTGCCCCGGTTCATATTGGCGATCCTGCGGCCATCGGCATCCGTGACATCACAAATCCGCAGTGGGGCGATGCGGCCCCCATCCCAGACGGTACGACTCCGATGTTCTGGGCATGTGGTGTGACACCACAAGCGGCGATCCGACACGCAAAACCACCCATCAGCATCACACATAAACCCGGGCACATGTTGATCACCGATATCCCTGATGATGCCGAAACGCCTATTTACCAATCACAATAAAATCCAACAGGAGAACAAATATGAAAAAACTCGCAACAACACTCGGCGCACTGGCGTTCACAGCTACGTCCGCCGTCGCAGACGGCCCGGTCGTTCTGAACGCCGTGGGCACTTGGTCCAGCCTGACCAACTTCCAAAAGCATGAAGAGCCATTCTTCAACGAGCGCCTGAACGAAGCCTCTGGCGGCGACATCGTGGGCAAGATCCAGTCTCAGTCTGGTCTGGGCCTGAAAGGTTTTGAGATCATGCGTCTTGTGAAGAACGGCGTTTTTGATTTTGCCTTTGGATTGCCAGGCTATGTGGCGGCTGAGAATGCAATCTTCGAAGGCGCTGACCTGTCATCCCTGACACAAGACATCGACACACAGCGTCAAGTATCTGACGCCTACTTCGACACGCTCGAAGGCGCGTTTGAAGAGATCTACAACGCGAAGCTATTGATGCTCTACCCGTTCCCGAGCCAGACACTGTGGTGCAACGGCGAAGTGAATGGAATTGCAGATCTCGACGGCAAGAAAATCCGCGTTTACTCCACAACGCTTGGTGATTTTGTCGAAGGCGTCGGCGGTACATCCGTCACCGTCGCTTTCTCCGAGGTGATCCCAGCGCTTGAAAAGGGTGTTGTTGACTGCGCGATCACGGGCACCATGTCGGCCTATACCGCGAAATGGAACCAAGTTGCGACGCACGCTTATACGCTGCGCGTCGGCTGGGGCCTCGCCTTCGGTGCGATGAACATGGATAAGTGGAATAGCCTGTCTGCCGATAAGCAAGCGCTGCTACAAACTGAGATCGCGACACTGACAGACGCGATGTGGGCGGAAACAGCGACCGAAGATGATGTTGCGATTTCCTGCATCACTGGCGGTGCCTGCGAAGTGGGTGAGCCTGGGTCCATGGTGCTAGTTGAGCCATCTGCAGAAGACCTTGCCGCACGCGACACAATCGCAACTGACGTTGTTTTGGCCCGCTGGGCAGAGCGTTGCGGTGAAGAATGCGCTGCAAACTGGAACGAAACTGTTGGCCCAATCCTTGGCCTAACGGCAGAAGCGAAATAAGCTTCTGACACATGGGTGGGGCGGATGTTCTCCCGTCGCCCCACCGCTACTCACTTAGGTTTCCCGACATGTTAGATAAGCTCTTCAATGGCACCCGGACCCTCAGCCTTTGGATGACGTGGCTTGCCGGCACTCTGATCGTGCTCTCTGCCTTTCTCGTCACGCTCGAAGTGTTCCTGCGCAAAGCGTTCAATATCTCGCTTGGCGGGGCCGATGAGATCTCGGGCTATGCCTTTGGCGTCGCGACCGCTTTGGCGCTTTCCTACGCCCTATTCGAACGTGGGCACATCCGGGTTGATGCTTTGCTCGGAGCGATACCCAAAGTGCTGCATCCGTTTATCAACCTCCTTGGCCTTTTGATGCTCTCCGGTTTCGCGCTTGTTGTTGTCGTGATGGTGTGGAGCATGGTCGGCGACACGCTCGACAATGGTTCGCGTTCGATCACGCCGATGCGCGTGCCCTTGGCGATACCGCAGATCCCTTGGCTCTTGGGTTGGATATTCTTTGTATTCTCCGGCGTCCTCATCGCTTTGGTCGCCATCCGCCAATATGTCCGCGGGGATGAGGCTGGGGTGCAAAACCTCATCGGCGTCAAATCCCTCGACGAACAAATCGAAGACGAGACTGTTTAAGCCATGTTGATCAAGACCCTACTTATTTTGTTGGCACTGATTGGCCTTGCCGTTCCGATCGCGGCATCGCTCGGCTGGCTTGGCCTGATCCTGCAATGGACAGACAGCCCGATGCCGCTGCACCGCGCGATCTCGGACATGGCATGGCAGACCAGCACAGACTTCCTGCTTGTTGCGATTCCTATGTTTGTGATGATGGGTGAGATCTTGCTGCGCGCCGGTATCACGGAACGCATGTATGACGGCATTGTCAAATGGCTGGGCTGGTTGCCGGGTGGTTTGATGCATTCGAACATCGGCTCCTCGGCACTGTTCGCAGCGACATCGGGGTCATCCGTTGCAACTGCCGCGACGATCGGTACGGTCGCTGTCCCTCAGATCAAAAAGCGCGGTTACAACGAAAGTCTGTTCCTTGGCACAGTTGCTGCTGGTGGTACGTTAGGCATTCTAATTCCGCCGTCGATCAACCTGATCCTTTATGGTCTGCTGACGAATACATCCGTGCCTGAGCTTTATCTTGCAGGGTTCTTGCCCGGGTTTCTCCTAGCTCTGCTGTTCATGGCGACCGTTGTTGTTGCTTGCATGATCAAACCTGAATGGGGAGGCGAGCAGCTGCGCCATACATGGGGCGAACGACTGCGTGCTTTGCCGGCGCTCATCCCACCGCTTGGAATATTTATGGTGGTAGTCGGCTCAATCTACGCAGGCCTTGCCACACCGACTGAAGCGGCTGCTTTGGGCGTCGTTGCTTCCATGGTGCTGGCCACGATGAATGGTAAAATGTCCATCGACATGATGCGCCAAGCGATCGAAGGCACGATGCGCACCACGGCCATGATCATGTTGATCATCATCGCCGCTGTGTTCCTGAACTTCGTCCTGTCGATCATCGGCCTGACCCAAGCGCTGACCGATTTTGTCACGGGCCTAGGATGGAGCCCGATGCAAACCATGCTGATGATCGTCGCGGTTCTGATCCTGATTGGTTGCTTTATGGAGACATTATCCATGCTGCTGACCATGGCGCCATTGATAACGCCTATCGTGGTTGCGCTCGGCTTTGATCCGGTTTGGTTCGGCATCCTGTTAATGGTTCTCTTGGAAACGGCATTGATCACGCCGCCCATAGGGATCAACCTTTACGTGGTCCAAGGCATCCGAAAAGGTGGGCCGATGATCGACGTAATCCGCGGTGCACTCCCCTTCGTGATCACCATGTTCGTCATGTTGGCGCTCTTGCTGATCTTCCCGCAACTCGCACTTTGGCTGCCGTCGCTCGTTTACTAGCTGCCTCGGCACCCTTCACCCTGATTTGAATTTCATGCGGGCCGTGTCCCGCAAACAGAGGAACTTTGACCATGTGGCAGTTTTGGGTCGACCGAGGTGGCACCTTCACAGACATCGTCGCACGCAAGCCTAATGGCAGCTTGGATACGCACAAGCTGCTGTCCGAAAACCCAGATCGGTATCCCGATGCAGCGGTACAAGGTGTACGAGAGTTGATGGGATTGGAGGCCGATGCACCGATCCCCGCGGGTTCGATCAAAGCGGTGAAAATGGGCACAACCGTTGCCACCAATGCATTATTGGAACGCAAGGGCGACCGCACGGCGTTGTTCATCACGCAAGGCCTGCGCGACCTTCTTCGGATCGGGTATCAGAACCGACCGAAGCTATTTGACTTGAACATCGAGTTGCCGGAGTTGCTCTATGAGACGGCTATTGAAATCGAAGAACGGGTGAGCGCCAAGGGTGAAGTCATCACCCCGCTCAATGAAGCCCACACGAAAGCGGACCTTCAGAACATCTATAATACAGGCACCCGCGCGATCGCCGTCGCTTTGATGCACAGCTACAAGTATCCTCATCACGAAAAGCGGATTGGTGAATGGGCCAAGGAGATCGGGTTCACCCAAATTTCGCTCAGCCATGAAGTCAGCCCCTTGATCAAGCTCGTTGGGCGTGGCGATACGGCGGTGGTCGATGCGTATCTGTCGCCAATTCTGCGACGCTACGTCGAACAGGTCGCAAACGCGTTGGGCGCAGACAAAGGCGGCTGCGAACAGTTGATGTTCATGCAATCGAACGGTGGCCTCACCGATGCAGGCCTCTTCCAAGGCAAAGATGCGATCTTATCAGGTCCCGCTGGCGGTGTCGTCGGCATGGTCCGTACAGCGGCAGAACATGGGTTCGACAAGCTGATTGGCTTCGATATGGGCGGCACCTCTACCGACGTCTGTCATTATGCCGGTGAGTTCGAACGATCCTTTGAGACCGAAGTTGCGGGCGTTCGGATGCGGGCGCCGATGATGTCGATCCACACCGTTGCGGCGGGCGGTGGCTCCTTGTAGAGCCGCTTATTTTTGAGCGCGGCAGCCGCGATAGCTGCGGCGTTGATGTGCCTGATGCGCCTGAAGTGACGTCTCGTCTTGGCGGGCTCGA
>JBCCBY010000243.1:0-4834 GCA_039033795.1 Pseudomonadota bacterium
CGGTCGATGCGGACATTGACGATGTCCTTGGGATCGAACTCGAAATCGAGCCACGAGCCGCGGTACGGGATGATCCGCGCGGCGAAGAGGAGCTTGCCCGACGAGTGGGTCTTGCCCTTGTCGTGGTCGAAGAAGACGCCCGGCGAGCGGTGCATCTGGCTGACGATCACGCGCTCGGTGCCGTTGATGATAAACGTACCGTTGTCCGTCATGAGCGGCAGTTCGCCCATGTAGACTTCCTGCTCCTTGATGTCCTTCACGGACTTGGAGCCGGTGTCCTCATCGACTTCGAAGACGGCCAGCTGCAACTTGACCTTCAGCGGCGCTGAGTAGGTCATGTCGCGCTGCATGCACTCTTCGGTGTCAAACTTAGGATCTTCAAACTCATAGGAGACGTATTGAAGGTAGGCTGTCTCTGTGAAATCGGCGATGGGGAAAACCGATTTGAAGACCGCTTCTAGCCCGTCGCGTTTCCGCACCTCCGCCGGCACATAACGCTGGAGGAACGCCTCATAGCTCTCCCGCTGCACCTGAATAAGGTTGGGCATTGTGACAGCATCACCGATGCGGCCGAAGCCCTTGCGAATACGTTTCTTTTCGACAAAGCTCTGAGCCATTCAAACGCCCTTTCAACGCCGTAATCCTCGGCGCTCACTCCCCTGCCCGGCCTGGCAAGGAATAGAAGTATGCGCTGTGTCCCCGCGCCTCATCGGCAGGCAGGGGCATCAGCGCTCCCAACATTCAGTTCTGATTTAAGAAGTCAGTCCGCACGTGCACAGCCATCCCCGGGCTGGCCGCCGTCCCGGGAACGCGCGCGTTAAGCCAAAGGTAATCGCTTGACAAGCGTTTTTTACCCTGAATGTCTCTCTCAACCGCCGCACCGCAGCATGCCAAGTCTTCTCAGGGGGTTATGCCCAACTTGAACAACCAGACGCAAGGGAGTGATCGTCACTTGGCACGAATCATCATGGGTCGATTGACGCTTCAGATCACGATAGGGAGCCGGGCATTCGCTCCATGACCATCCCTTGAAGGACAAGACCTTATGCTCGAATTTTACACCAACCCCATGTCCCGTGGGCAGATCGCCCGTTGGGCGCTCGAAGAAGTCGGCCAGCCCTATGAGGAGCATATCATCGCCTATGGGCCCGAGATGAAAAGCGAGCCGTATCTCGCGATCAATCCGATGGGCAAAGTTCCGGCCATCCGGCATCAGGGCAAAGTTGTCACAGAATGCCCGGCGATCATCAGCTATCTGGCGGAGACCTTTCCAGAAGCTGGCCTCCTCCCCGACGCGGACGACCGCGCTGACTATATACGTTGGTTGTTTTTCACCGCTGGGCCGTTTGAACAGGCCGTGACCACGAAAGCCCTCGGTTGGGAACCAAGCGCCGAACAATCAGCCATGGCAGGTTTTGGCCATTTTGACCTGGTGATGAAGGTCGTGGACGAACTGCTCAGCAGCCGCGACTATGTTTGCGGCGACCGTTTCACCGCCGCTGACATCTATCGTGGCTCGCAGATTCTTTTTGGCATCACGATGGGCAGTATTCCAAAGCTGGATTCGTTTAAGGCTTACGCGGCGCGTATGGCGGCGCGGCCGGCCAGCCAAAAGGCAAAAGCGCGCGACGATGAACTGATTGCGGCCCAGCAAGCTGCCAACAGCTAATCTTGGCTCAAGGGCTAAGAATGAGACGGGGTCAGCGGGCTACTGACCCCGTCTCTTTTACTCCGCGGGGCAAACCAGAGCCGGGGGAAGATTAGCCCGGTAGGCCGCACGAAGTTCCGCACTCGTTTGCCTCTTGCCATCGGGAGACCATCCGGGAGGACCGAAAAGCAGATGTGGCCAGTGGCGGATTGAGTACGTGTTCAGATCTTTGATGATGTTGGACCATTCGAAAAAGGCAAGCTTGACAGGATTGATCGTTTGAGGCGGAGACACGAGACCGAACTCAACGGGCTCGTCATCGCGTTCTTCGACATAGGTTCCAAAGATCCGATCAAAGATCATCAATATACCGCCATGATTGCGATCCAAATAATCAGCATTTTTTGCATGATGCACACGGTGGGCAGACGGCGTGTTGACGATACCTTCGAGGGGTCCAAGCTTTCCGATCAACGTGGTGTGCAGCCACGACTGATACATCAAATTGATCGACAGCATGGCTGCCACATGCAGCGGATGGAAACCCAAAAGGGCCAGAGGCGCGAAGGTCAGGGTCCCGTTGGAGAGACCCTCTGTCCAGCCCAAGCGGGCCGAGCCAAGGACATTCATCTCTTCGATTGAGTGGTGCACCGCATGGTTGGCCCAAAGCCAGCGGACCTCGTGGCTTGCGCGGTGCATCCAATAATAGGCAAATTCCACCGCAATAAAAAGGACCGGTATGTACCACCACTGATCCGTAGGGAGCTTAAACACGCTGTGCTGATAGGCAGCGGTAAAAGCGAGACCCGTCAGGCCAATCGGCAACAGGCGCAATGGCCGCTGGACCACCATTATCACCGCTGAAACCATCGACTGTTTCTTCGTATAAAGAGCAACGCCGCGGCGCTTGCCGACAAAAAACTCGAGCGCGATCAGGCTGAAGAACACAGGAGCATAAAGCGCCAAAAAACCGTTGATGTTCATGAGCGGTCAGCTCCTTTGAGCAACACCGCTAAGATAGGCCATCCGCGCACGGTCTTGTATTCAGATACGGCCGCCGCGAGGGCAGATATTCAACCATTTGTTTCTGTTTATCTTTTTACACTCCTTCGCGTTCACTCGCCTTGATATGGCAAGGTTGGACGTCAATCCCTCAGCTTTCTGAACCGAATTTTTGGTTTGGGCGTCACCCTCCGCGTTGGGAATCTCGCCCACGAAAAACCCCGCACAGCAAAGCCGTACGGGGTGATGAATATCGAACGAGGGTCGTCTTACTTAACTTCGACGCCCGCGCCGGCCGCTTCGAGCTTACCTTTAAGCTCTTCTGCTTCTTCTTTAGAGACGGCTTCTTTGATGGGCTTCGGCGCACCCTCAACGAGCTCTTTGGCTTCTTTCAGACCAAGGCCGGTGATGCCGCGAACCTCTTTGATGACATTGATTTTCTTGTCGCCTGCAGAGGTCAGGATGACGTCAAATTCGGTTTTCTCCTCGGCTGCTGCACCTGCATCGCCGCCGCCTGCAGGACCAGCCATCATCACCGCGCCGCCCGCTGCGGGCTCGATGCCATATTCGTCTTTGAGAAGATTTTTAAGCTCGTTCGCTTCGAGAAGCGTGAGGCCAACGAGTTGTTCAGCGAGCGCTTTGATGTCTGCCATGGGATGAGTTCCTTTCGATCGATCTGAGAAGAGTTGAGGTGGACGTTACGCGTCTTCGCGCTCGGCCAGGGTTTTGGTGATAGAGGCAAGATTGGTCGCCGGAGCAGTGATCGCCGCAGCAATGTTGGCGCCAGGGGCCATGAGCTGGCCGACAATCGAAGCAATAATTTCCTCGCGCGACGGCATTTTCGAGAGATCATCAACGCCAGCAGCATCGAGCGCCGTTTCACCCATCAGGGCACCGAGCACTTCGAGACTGTCGTTACCCTTGGCCCATTTGACGATGACTTTTGGCGCCGTCACGGGGTCTTCTGAATAGGCGATGACGGTCGGGCCGGTAAAAAGCTCTTTGATCTCCGAACCCGGACGATCTCCGATCGCGATCTTAGCAAGGCGGTTCTTAACGACTTTAACGCCGCCGCCTGCTTCGCGCATCTGCGCGCGAAGGTCCGAAACCTCCGCCACGCTGAGGCCGACATTTTTCATCACCACACCGACTTCGTTGTCGTTGAGCACGTTTTCAAACCAAACGACCTGGTCGCTTTTTTGTTCCCGAGTGAGGGGCATCAAGGCTCTCCGTCAAAAATTCAGTGACGCGGGGCATCAACCAAGACGAAGAAACAGCGTAAGGTCGAGCTTGATGCCTGATGCGGCGCTCAGCTCGACGTTCATGCCGTCTGCATAGGACTTATCACCGTGCCCATGGTCTTCGACGTGGCGCAGATCCCTGCGCGCGCTTCGCCTACTGGGGAATTGTGGAGGATTGGTCAAGCCCTTCGGGCGCTATCTCCAACTCAGAGAGATTGCCGAGCTGGCAGCTGTCCGGTGCATCTTTGACAAGCGAGACGCGGCTGATCAGCGGACGCCTTTTCACATCAATTGAGAGCGCTTCACCCTTGGCACCAATCCAAGGCTTGGTGAAAACGGGACGCCGTTCAATCAAGGGGCTCGATGGCTCGCCATTGGCCAAAGCATGGCCGAGCTCGCTATAGAGGAGCTCAGGTGTCACGGGCTCGCCGGCGAGCGGATTAAGTTTAACGATCGTCACCGAGCGATCGACCGCGGCATCAACGTCGGCCTCGGATTGACCAAGGCTCATGGAAATGACGTTGGTCTCATCACCGCATGCTGATCGCACGGCATCAGCCAAGTTGTTCGCGCGATCCTGCGCCCGCTTTTCATTGCGCGCGCGTTCGCCGTCGGAGGACGCTGAACCAAGCACCAAAACAGCTGGCGCCTCGCAGAGCTCCGCATCAATGGCGAGGTCCGCAACAAAGCTCGTTGTGGCGATGTTCTTGCCATCAACATTCACCATTCCCGCCCGCGCGTAGGTCCAGTAAGCGCGGGTCTCAATCGCTTCAAAGGCCAACGACGCCTTGGCCGCTTCAAGCTTGGTTTCTTCGCATGGTGTACAGACAACACCGTCGTAAAACTCATCGGATTGGCAGATCGGCTCCGGCGGAAGTTCTGGCAACAGATCAGCTTCGGGGACGGGGTCGGGCAAAACCTCTTCAGGAACGGGGTCGGGCTC
>JBCCBY010000244.1:0-4795 GCA_039033795.1 Pseudomonadota bacterium
CTCATGGCTGAAATATCTGTCTGCGTCTTAAAGGAAACCTGAGGCAAAGACTTTCCTCCCGATTTTTGGGGCGCTGTCTTTAAAACACCCCATGACGGAATTGCTGCTGCCCTGCAAAGAGGCTCATGGTTATAGCTCCCAACACCGATGAAGACGCGTTCGTTCGGATACATGAGACCCTGTGGCAGCTCAAGAGGTGACCATCTCCTTCGGTTTTTCGCACCTTGAGGCTATAGGGTCATCGGTTCAACACACGCAACAGGTCCATTCAACGCGGGTTTGATTGGTTTTTTCGTGGTCATCGATGACCTTGGACGCAAGGATGAAGACCGGGTACTGGCATTACAACACCACCCCTTTCAAGCACTTGGTCTTTGCGGTTAACCGGTTTGTGCAGGTTCATGAGAGCACTCATTTTTTCTCATTATTCCGGCTTCAACGCGCGGTCGTCCCATGTGGGTAAAGCGCTTGCCCACTACCAGCCGCATACCGATGAGATCATCTTCGTTTCCACCAGCCCCTTGTCGTTCACCGCACAGCAAGAGACAGCGAAGCACTGCACGATGGTGATCGAGCGAGAGAATGTCGGCTACGACTTCATGAGTTGGAAGACGGGCCTGGAAGCGCTCGTCGGCATCAATCGATACGACGAAATCATCATCGCGAACGATAGCGTGATTGGCCCTCTGGCTGACACGAAGGGCCTTTTTGCTCGCTTGCGCGACGATCCGCGCGACGTCTGCGGCCTGACACTCAGCTGGGAGCAAGCACGCCATGTTCAGTCCTACTTCGTGCGTTTCAACGCAAATCCCCTGCGATCGGGAGCGTTTGATGACTTTTGGCATCACGTCACGCCGCTTAACGACAAGCAAGACGTGATCGACCGCTATGAGTTAAAGCTCACCGCGTTTATGAGCGAGCGTGGGCACACAACTGGCGCTCTTTACGAGTCGCCGCGGGGGTTCTCTGTCGTTGACCGCTTAATCCACTGGGCCCGCCAAGTCGATCGCCGAAGGCCATTGAAAGCCATTCGATCCTTAAGGCGCAGTCTCTCCTTAAATGATCTGAACCCTTCGATCGATCTTTGGCGCGATTGCCTGGATGCAGGCGTCCCCTACGTGAAGAGAGAGCTGCTTCGCGACAATCCGCCCGGCATCAACATCGACCACGTGATTGCCCATGTGGAGCAGCGTTACGGGATTGAAGCGGCGGCGATGATCGCCGTTTCTAGAACTTGATAACAGGAGCAGCGGTGGAGTACGCGCGTGTTGGGTTTTCATGCACTGGAAATTCAAACATGGTCATGCTGGGTGCGTCTTTAATCCGGCCGCTCATGCGTGTGACGAGGCACCAAAGGCCAGAAACGAAGCTTGGCGCATAAGGAGCGCACGCCAATTGTCATCGCCCGTTCACCGTCGACCACCACCCACCTGCAAAGCTTAGGATCTGTTTTGTCCAGCACACATGATAGCGACATCAAATTCACCAGCACGCTTGAGTTGCCGAGCTATCAGCTCGCTTGGCGTGATCTGATTGAAGCTGGAAAAGATCACCGACGTTGGCGACGGTTTGCTTATTTAAAGGTGAAAGGAGCCTATTGGCGCACGCGCCTTGGAGTGGTTTGGCTGCCTTTAAGCTTTATGCTTTTTGTGGTGGTGATCTCGCTTCTTTGGGCGGGTATTATAGGCAGGGACATCAACTTTTATTTGCCCTACGCCGGTTATGGATTCGCGTGTTTTGCATTTATCAGCGCAATACTGTCGGGAGGCGAACAGGTCTTCGCAGCAAATGCAAGTGTGATTCGTGAGTTCCCCCTGCCCCTTAGCTTTTATGCCTATGCAAAGACGGCTCGGGATTTCATTACGTTGCTATTAAGTCTTTCGGTGATGATCTTCATCGATATCACCTATACGCACCTCATGAACGTCAACACTCTTCTCGTTTTTCCGGCATTAGTAGCTTATATTGTGACGGGTGTGTTGACAGCTCTTCTCATGGGGATGCTCGCGACCCGCTTTCGAGACATTGGCCAGCTCCTGCCAACGGTGATGCGTGCTGTCTTTTTCTTCACACCGATTATCTGGGTGCTCGATGATCGACCGGCGCGTGCGATGTTGGCCGGTTTTAACCCGTTGTATCACTATATCGAAATAGTGAGAGCGCCAATGCGCGGGGAACTGCCGTCTGTTCTCAATTGGTCCGTCGTGATTGGAATCACCTTGGCGACTTTTTTACTGGTCTTGGCGTTTTATAAAATGGGTACACGGCGTCTCCGCATATGGCTTTAACAGCGAACAACGACGACAATTCGAGCAAACCTGCGCTCACGCTTTTGGAGGCCCCTCCTCAAACGGGACCCTTTTTTCAGCTACGGAACGTGTGCGTGCATTTTCCGTTGTTTCGAAAGGTCTCTGGCTCCTCAACATCGAAAGTTGGCGGCGCCTTGGTGCGTGACGACCAAGGCAGACAATGGGTAAGGGCGCTGCATAACGTCTCGTTCGACATCCAACCCGGCGACCGTGTGGGCATTTCTGGCCATAATGGCGCGGGTAAATCGACGCTCCTGCAATTGTTGGCGGGAACCCAATTGCCCACTGGTGGGACGCTGTCCTCTCGGGGCAACATCGCGCGCCTTTTAAGCCCAATGGCTGGTATGCAATTGTCGTCGACCGGGTACGATAACATCAGGATGCGCGGCATGTTGCAGGGCATGACCGATGATGAGATCGAAAACGCCCTTCCCGAGATCGATGCGTTCACGGAGCTTGGCGCCTATTTGCACGTTCCGATGGCGCAATACTCCGGGGGCATGCGTTTGCGCCTCGCCTTTGCCGTTGCAACAGCCATGCGACCCGACATTTTGCTCATCGACGAGTGGATGGGCGCAGGCGATCGCAATTTCCAAGCCAAAGCAAAGGAACGCTTCGATGCGTTCACGGAGAGTGCCAGCATTCTGGTTCTTGCCACCCATAATCCAGGTTTGCTGCAATCGTTCTGCAACGTGATCTATCATTTTGAAAAAGGACAAATCGCCGATATCGAGCGTCTTTGATCGGCGACGTGGTTTGGCTTAATGCGCGAGACGGTCAACCATTTGCCAGCGCTCGGCGAAAACGTCCCATAGCGCGATGAAGCAATGACCTCTCGCTTGCTTTTTCATCCTTGAGCGGAGCACCCATGAAGCTTTTGTTGTATCGCTTCACCCCCAGATCGAACGCCGCCAAAAGCCGGGATGAGTAGTGGTTCTCAATGGTCGACCGTATCGCCGCCAAAAAATGGGGCTGTATGGGTGTGCGCAACGTCCAAGGCATCAAGAAGGAGGCAATCAGCGCCTTTTCGATCGCCATCCGGTCCGACCCAAGCGTCAACGCAAAAATATTGGGGTCATCGATCGGCTCAACCATTCGTTGATCACTAGGAAATTGATCAAACAAGATTTTCGGACCGATCCCAAAGGGCACGTCCTGCTTTCGATAAAGCAAGAGGTCGTGGTGAACGATGATCGGATCAGCGCCGCGCAAGAAGGGCACAAGGCACAGCGTATCAATTGTTGTCCAAGGGTGCTGATGGTTGGCATCGACGAACGCCATGTCAAACTCTTGGCCAAGAACAGGGACATCGAGCGCCGTCTTGAAGGGCAATTTGGTCACATCAACCCCATCGCCTTGATAGACCTCGTTGATCAAAAACCCGTTCGGCTTGGAGGGATCGCCAAAAAACGTGTCATCATGGTCGATGGTCACAAAGCGTTCCCCACCGTTTTCTTCCATGATGGTGGCAATGAGCCCCGCAGAAAGGCCCGATGCTGTACCAATCTCCACAAAAGACTTCGGGCGTCGCTCGCGAAGGAGATCCTGCAGAAATTCGACCTCTGTGGCGGCAATCGAACCGAACCCTTTGCGCCAGTGTTTTTTAAAAACGACCGAAATATCTTCTGGCGTCATCAATAGGATCCTTTCAGCGGAACGGCCCGGCACGCCTCGCTTGAGAAGGAAGGGCCGATGCTGTTTTGCGGCTTTCGCGGTGAGAAGCAACGGTGATTGGTGGGCAGAAGGTTAGGAAACACCTCGCCATCGGGCCGACGAATCAGTACTCTCGCCGCGCATCCACGGCGGCAACGGAAACACTATGACATCATCAACACCGAGCGTTCTTCATCGAGGATTGAACGCCGCGCGGCGCGCCAAGACCAAGCTTTCAAGACGAGGTACGCTGCCCAAAGGGGCCGACCTCGGACCGCTGTTTGGCTTGCACGCTCAAAAGAGTGGTCCGCTATCGGACATTGGCGCTGCAAACAAGATCGCACTGGCAGAAGCGGAAAAACGCGCCCTTTGGAACCTGGAAACGCAGGACGCCATTCAGAAGCAGGATCAACTCAAACACCAATTTCCGTTTGTCGGTTTGGTCAATTGCGAGATCGCCGATCAAGAGTTTTACTTATGGCATATGAACGACGATGTGGTGGCGTGGTTTTTCTTCTGGAAAAAGTCGTTTGAAGAACACGTTTTTGAGACGCTATCGGCGTTGGCTATCGACGCGCATCGCTTTTTGGATGTTGGTGCGTACACGGGATGTTATAGCCTGTTCGCGGCGCGCTGCGGCCTTGAGGTTGACGCGTTTGAGCTTGTGCCGCGAACCGTCGAGCGTCTGAAGATGAACGTGATCATCAATGGTCTTCAAGACTCCATACGGATGCACAATTTCGGCGTGTCTAACCGAAGCGAGATGATCGATATCCATATGCCGCGCCCGGAAGATTTCTTAGGAACAGGCAACAGCGTTGATGAAAAATCGC
>JBCCBY010000245.1:0-4794 GCA_039033795.1 Pseudomonadota bacterium
CCGCAAATCACCACCTCTCCGGGCTCGATGTCTCGGACAAACGTTGCGCCGATCAAATCAAAGGCACAACTTTCCGATGACAGAACATATCCACTGCCCAGCTTCCCGAGCACCAATGGTCTGATCCCGACAGGGTCACGCATACCGATCAGCGCATCACGCGTCAGAATGGTCAGGGCAAAGGCGCCTTCAACCGAGCGGGCGGCATCGATCAGTTTGTCGCTCATCGTGAGGCCACGGGAGAGCGCCGTCAGCTGCACGAGCACCTCTGAGTCAGACGTGGTGTGGAAGATCGCGCCCTTGGAGATGAGGTCCTGCCGCAAGGTGAACGCGTTGGTCAGCTGGCCGTTATGCGCCATTGCGACACCGCCGCGATCAAGGTCCGCATAGAGAGGCTGGACGTTGCGTTTGTGGCCACCGCCAGCGGTCGAGTACCGCGTGTGTCCGATCGCGGCCGTGCCCGGTAGCGCGTTAAGCACCTGTTCACCATGGAAGTGATCGGCCACCAAACCCAGCTGCCGGTCCGAATGGAACTGCCCCTCGAAATAGGTGGTGATCCCGGCCGCCTCTTGACCGCGGTGTTGAAGGGCATGGAGCCCAAGGGCGACTAGTGGAGCGGCGGGAACGTCGGTGCCGATGACCCCAAAGACACCGCACTCCTCGTGAAGGGCACGGGGCATTGCCGGCCTGGTGGTCTGGCGCTGGGCTTCGCGGCGGAGAAAGGAGGATGGTGACATCATTCAGGTTCCGCTCAGCATTTCATCGACGTGGTCCAGAGCACATGGCCCGAAGGATCGCCCGAGGCAATTGGTTGGGCCTCTATTCCTGCGGTGCGCCGAGCCCGCTCGCTGTGACGTGAAGAGCCGGAGCCAAAAGACTGGCCTCGATCATCGAGGGTTTTGCGGCGTCGACATGATAAATCTCGATGGTGAAGAGGACGAAGGCGGCGAGTATCCATCCCCGGATCGCCCCGATGAGTGATCCCGTTGCTTGATCGACCTCAAAGGGAAGACGCTTTGTCATGCGGCGCGCGGCCAGGGTTCCGGCCAAGGACACCAACGAAAAGCCGCCAGCAAAGACGAGCACAAGAACCATGGCCTGCATCGCTAACCCGCCCCCTGCACCCGCTAGGTGAGGCCCCAAAAGGGTGAACGCCAAAAAGCCTCCACCGATCGCCACAAGGGTAATCACTTCCTTCACACCGCCCCGCAGCCAGCCAATGCTGCCCGAGAGAATGAGGAGGAGAAGAACAAAGAGGTCAAAGAGGCTCACCTCATGCTCCTCGCGAAGATCGCCGCCAAGTTCAAGCGCGCGCGAGCCAATCTGCCGCGTCTTTAATCGAGCCCAGCGGCACGGGTTGAATGGCTTCACTCTCTGTGTCCGCTGGACCGGCCGCACGCACAAACCCAAGCTTTGCCGCTTCGCCCAAGCGAAGGCCTGACTGCGATGCCCGGCGCAAATTGCCGGAGAGGCCAATTTCGCCAAAGGCCGCCGTTCGCGCCGGGAGGGCTTTGCCTTCTTTCGCGGAGATGAGCGCGAGGGCGGCGGGTAGGTCGGCAGCTGGGTCGGTGATCCTGAGGCCACCAGCGACGTTGAGGAACACATCATCCCGGCTGAAATCGACCCCGGCGCGGGCGGCCAGAACAGCCAACAATTGCGAAAGGCGAGCTGAGTCCCAACCGACGACCGCCCTGCGGGGTACAGCAAGGCTTGTGGGCAAAACCAACGCTTGGATCTCGCAAAGAAGGGGCCGCGTGCCCTCGGTTCCCGCAAAAACCGCTGTGCCGGGGGTGTCGTCATCGGCCTCACCGAGGAACAGGGCCGAGGGGTTGGTGACTTCTGAAAGGCCCGTCGACGCCATCTCGAAAACACCAATTTCACCGGCGGGGCCATAGCGGTTCTTCACCGCACGGATCAGCCTAAAGCTGCGCCCGGGTTCCGTTTCAAAGTAGAGGACCACATCGACGAGGTGCTCAACGACGCGAGGTCCGGCAATCTGTCCTTCTTTGGTGACATGCCCCACGAGGATCACGGTGCAGTTGGCGTTCTTGGCAAAACGGGTCAGCTCCGACGCGCAAGCCCTGACCTGGGCCACCGTTCCGGGGGCGGAGGGCAATTCATCGGACCAGAGTGTCTGGATTGAATCGACGATCAAAACGTCTGGCTTCTCGGCCTTCACGGTCTGCATGATGTCTTTAAGGGCCGTGCCGATCGCCAGGCTCATGGGTGCCTTATCGACCCCAAGGCGATCTGCCCGCAGACGAATTTGCGCGAGCGCCTCTTCGCCAGAAATATAGAGGGTCTTCTTGCCCGTTTCTGCGATGGAAGCACCAGTTTGAAGGAGCAGTGTCGACTTCCCGATCCCCGGCTCGCCGCCCACGAGCAGAGCCGAGCCAGGGACAAGTCCCCCGCCTAGTGCGCGGTCAAACTCTGCCGTGCCCGTATGAAACCGCGGGGGCGGCGTGTGCTCCCCAGCCAGGGCTTCGAGGGCTAAACCATTGGCCTTTGTTTTCTTGCCCCCGCTGGGCGCGGCCATCGCATCGGTTTCGGGTTCTAGGGTGTTCCACGCCCCGCAATCATCGCATCGCCCTTGCCAGCGCGCATAGACACTGCCGCAAGACTGGCAGACAAAGGAGTTTTGAGACCTGGCCATCGTGTCAGCTTAAACCGTTCTTGTCGGAGTGAAAGGCCCAGCAGCATTGCCCATCGGCCTCTATCGCGCAAACCCATCAGCAAACAGATTTTTATGATTTCACCAGAATTCTGAACAACACCTTATGGTAAATTTCTGTTTCCACTGATTAAGCTGGAGTTTCTATTCTATAAAAAAGCAGTAAACAGAGCATTCACCCGATCTTCATTTCGGCCCGACAGTGTTCTCCAAGGTTAACGCTTAAGGCGGTCAGGCGAGGAGGCTCGGCAATGTCGATTGAGACCCGGATTGAAGAAATCGTCAACGCGGAACGTATTCCGACGGCAGACGAAATGTACCGTATGGGCATCGAGGCATCAACGGGCTGTGAAGGCGGGGAGATCGATCTTGTCGCAGCGCACAAATGGTTCAACCTGGCCGCTGTCCAGGGCAACACCGAAGCCGCTTACTATCGCAAGCAGTTGACCCTCGAGATGGATGCCCGCCAGGTCGCTGAGGCCCAACGCGAAGCGCGCGAATGGCTTCGCCGTATCCGCCCTGTGACGAGCGCCGCCTAACGCCGCCTTTCGAACCGCTGAAAGCCAGCCTCGGACACGAACCCGTCGAGGAATTGATCCGTAGGCCCGACCGGGAAGCGGTCAAGCATCTGCCCCTGATAGCCAAAGCCAATGGCCGTCACATCCTTGATCTCGCGCAAGTGCTCCAGGGTGCGATCATAAAAACCTCCCCCCATGCCAAGCCTCGCGCCGTCTGGCCGGACAGCCAGAAGCGGCGTCACGATCATGTCGGGCACCATTTCGGGGGCGTCCTGACCGGGCTCAAGGATGCCAAAGGCACCAGCCTCGAGCGGTTTGTCGATTTCGAACAAACGAAAACGCAAGGGCTCTTTTCTTTTGACGACGACCGGCAAGAGAACAGCTGCGCCGCGACGGGCAAGCTCTCCTGCCAGGGGTGCTGTATCGAGCTCGTCGCCAATGGCGTGGTAGATGGCGACGCTATCGCCCTCGCCAGGTTCGAGCGCCGTCATGAAATGGGTCGCGGCGAATCGAGCGGCGTTGGGCTGCCGCGCCGCTGCATCGCGACGGGCGGCCTTGGACCGCTCACGAAACGTTGCTTTCCAATTCACCAGGCTCATGGCCGGAAGCATGGGGCGGCTCCTCAAAGCGTAGACGCCGCACCGACCGTCGGACATGTGATTCGCCCTGGACCCGAAGGTACAGGTGGGCGCCGCGTGAAAGGGACCACGATCCCAACCAGGGGCAGCTCCCGGCAATGTCTGTAAGGCCCCGGGGAAAGATGTCCTAACGGGTCGGGCAGCAATGCCGAAAGCTATGGGTGAGGCGGCCTGAGCGCAAGGGCGCTCCGTTCAGCTCCCGAGTGCTTTTTCGATGCGCTCACTGGCGCGATCGAGTTGAGCGGCCGCCCATTCAGCAGCTTTGCCTTCCGGTGTGGCATCGGCCCAGCGCGCCTTGGCTTCATCATACTCATCAAGAAGCGCCAACGCAGCAATCAACAACGCTTGCCGGTCTTCGAGACCATCGTGTTTGGCCTTCGCGGCCGTCACCAGGTCATCGAAGGCGCTTGCCAACTCTTTAAGCCGCGTCTCTTGTCCATCGTCACACACCAAGAGATGCTCACCACCGCCGATTCGGACGCGGACTTCACCCACGTCTGTCTTCCCGGCCTTGGGCAATCAATTGCTCGAGCTGTTGCATTGCCGTTTCTGCGCGCATTTCGATTGAGCCAATAAGTTCAAGTCCTTTCTGAGTGTCACGGCGGACCGTCTTTGCACTCTTTAGTTCGGTTTCGACCCGGCCTATTGCGGCGGTGAGCCTTCGTTCTGCTTCTTCCAATCGCTGCATAATCCCCTCAGCTTCAATTGAGGCATAGGCGGCGAACACCCGGCTATGCCTTGACCAGCAAAGTCTCCGCAGGCATCGACAGCGCGAAACCTTAGGAGACCAGCATGGCTTTCGATTCCATCCACCGTGATATGTCGGCTGCTGTCGCCGCGCTTTCGATGGATGCGGTGGAGCGAGCGCAATCCGGCCATCCAGGCATGCCCCTGGGAATGGCTGATGTTGCGACTGTGCTTTTTACTCGCCACCTGAAGTTCGATGCCGCGGCGCCCCGATGGGCCG
>JBCCBY010000246.1:0-4794 GCA_039033795.1 Pseudomonadota bacterium
GTTCGCGAGAACCGATTCAGGGTCGTGGCCAATGGTGATGTGTTTTGGATAATCACCTGTGGGCGAACGAGCGAGCTCACTCTGCTCGCTGAGAGAATCAGTCGATACATCGACACTGCGCGTGTTGGGCAGGACACAGAGCTCTCCTGCCTCGTCGATCGCTGCCCAGCTCGGCGCATCACCGACCTCGATGATGGTCTCAAGGCCCAATCCATCAACCAGAACCAAAGCGGCGTAGTCGGACGCCCGTCCGGCGACACACAAAACGCGCTCATCGGGACTCATGGCCAAACCATGATGCGGTGCTTCAAAATACCAATCATCCTCGGTTACCCCATCGTCGACCGACAGATCGATCCGCCCAACGACTGTTCGCGACGACAAATTGTAGTCGACGATCGCGTGGGTGTTTGACAGCTGCGCAAAGACCGTGTCCGCATCAGGCGTCAAGGCAAAGGGACGAATCCCAGCGTTGAACCTGTATCTATCGCGCACAGCAATAGTCTCGCTATCAGCCTTGGTCAATTGATACGCATAACCCTTTTTTGTGATGTCTGGTCTACGCTATCGCGATCTTCAAGATCCACGGTCATGTTACCGATACTGGCGTTGAAGAGGTATTGGCCATCTGCCGAAATGTGGTTCTCATGCGGCCATGCGCCCGTCGGGATTTGCCCAATCACTTTCGCCAGTGCCGTATCGACAACGAGCACTTTTTCTTCACTCAGCACAATGACGAACAATCGCAAACCATCTTTCGACAACGTCATGTGATCCGACCTGGCACCGGGAACAGGGACACGCCACAGAAGCGACCCGGAGAGATTATCGAACGCGGCAACATCACCAATATGCCCGCGGGCCACGTAAAGGACAGTGCCGTCTGGAGACAGGTCCGTGTCTTGTGCATAATTGATCCCGGCACGGCTCTCGATCAGCGGCTGCTAAAATACAGACCGAACCGGGTCGCGAAAAAACCCGACACGCTTCCCGTCCGGAATAATGTCGAGCTCCCCGATGGTTTGAAGCGCTTCGAGATCAACAAACGTCACTGTCCCGCCCACTCCGTTGGCGATCATGGCGATCTCGCGTGATGGGCCTTGCATATCGGCCAATGGGATGCGGGGTCCTTCACCCAAAGAAATTTCCTGCACGACCTGAACGCCCGAAAAGACGACGAGAAACACAAGAGCGATAAGAGCTGTCTCCAGACTTTTTTGAATCGGTTGTCCTTCAACAAACAGGCCGAATGAACCCACAAACGGATGTCAGCCAAGATCGAGTTGAGCCGCTCTCCACCCTTTCACTCGAACCCAGGTTCAATGCCACGCGCCTCTGTTCGCCTTGCTGTTTTGGCCGCGCGCAGCAGTCTTTTGGGCCCTTAGAACCGGCAAACGGTCACCATACTTGTTTATTGTATACGTTTACATTGCCCTGGGATACATTTTCCAATAGATTTGTTCCAGGCCGAGAAATCTGGCTGGTGAGGGTGTGCGAGAGTGTTTGACTGCCCGCTCCGCTGATAGTGTAAAAGACTGCCATACCCTCGCCCCCTTCGCGGGATGCACGCCCCGGCCGCGCCAACCCTTTCCAAACGACACCCCATTATTTAGTATACTATCTTACTTTTTTAGGATACATATGATAATCGAGAGACGATGTCCTCTTATGGTGTGGTTGGACAGATCAATTGGTGGGAAGAATGACGGGTACAATTGATCTTGAAACGAACGATCACGTGGTAACTATAACGCTCAACAATCCGGGCCGACTTAACGCCATGAACAAAGCCGATGTGGCTGTCCTTCGCAGATGTCTGGAGAACGGTGAACACTGACATGTCGGTTCGCTGCGTTGTTCTTCAAGGCGCGGGGGAAAGAAGATTTTGTCCTTGAAATGATATCAGTGAATTTGCCACCGAACGTTCGAATGCAGAACAAGCACGAGCCCTCTCAGGGATCATGAATGAAGGCCGAGCGGCCATGCTCGCCTGGCCTCATCCCATCATCGCGGGCATCCAAGGAGCATGCGTTGGAGGTGGGCTGGAAATAGCAGCGATCGCAGATATGTGTATTGCTTCGCGTGTGGCCCGGTTCGGCGCGCCGCTGAACAGGATCGGACTGACAATGGCGTTTGAAGAAATGCTGCCGATCTGGAAACTGACGAACAAACAAACGATGTTCGAAATGCTTGTGGAAGGTCGCCTTTCCGATGCTGAGGAAGCTAAGTCTCGGGGACTGATCAACAGAGTCGTCGGGCACGATGATCTTGACAAAGAAGCTTTGGAAACAGCATTGCGTGTTAAAGCTGGCCCGCCGCTTGTTCATCGGTGGCACAAGCAGTTTTTTACCAGACTGGGAGATCCGCATCCCTTGCAACCAGAGGATTATGAAACACACTATCTCGCTTTTGAAACCTACGACTACAGAATAAGTTACCGGTCCTTTTTTGTCCAAGACCGATCCGGACTTTGAAGGCCAATAAACATCCGAACCCTGATCGATACTTAGGCCGTTCGGCAACGCCTTCGAGCACCGCGCAGCAATAAACGCCGCCCCCCTGAGGAGAGACAAATGATTTCGAATATTAAAGCATTGATATTGATTATATTTTACATCTCATCAAATGCCGCCATCGCTGCCGACACCAATGGTCGAGCTATCCGCCAGGCTGTGCGAGCATCAACAGATGAGCTCGACACTCTGTTCGACCAAACAAAGACCGATGCACGGACGCCCGGATTGGTATACGGCGTTGTTGCCAATGGAGAGCTTCTGCATTGGCGAGCATATGGTGTACGAATCTCGAGACCAGGCAGCCGGTCGAAAGGACACGCTCTTCCGCATAGCGTCCATGACAAAAATGATGACGGCGCAATTGGCCGCGGATTTGCAGCACAACGGACAACTCTTCCTTGACGCACCGGCGGAACTCTACGTGCCCGAATTGGCTGCACTCAACGACCCCCCGAGCGACTCGCGTCGCGTCATGGTTCGTGATCTTCTTAACCATACAGCTGGTTTTGTTACTGATGATCCCCGGGCCGATCGACAGATCGCGATAACCCACGAACAGTTTGACGATGGGCTGGCGAGCGCCGAGCCGTTTTCGTATGCGCCGGAGGAAACATGGGAATACTCCAATCTTGGTTATGCGATGACCGGTCGCATCATTGAGAACGTATCGGGCGAAAGCTATGAACAGCGTCTGCACTGAAGGATACTCAACCCGCTTGGGATGAAGAACAGCGGCCTTGATATTCATGATTTTCCCTCCGAACAGCGCGCGATTGGTTACCAATGGATTAACAATGCGTACAAGAATGAACTCATTTTGGAATCAGGGGCTTTTGATCCATTGGGTGATATGTGGACGACCGCAGAGAACTACGGACAATATCTGAGTTGGATGATGGCAGCATGGCCCGCTCGCGATGAGCGCGCTACCGGAGCCATCGCGCGAAGCGCCGTCAGATCAATGACCGAAACTGTTCATATGATGGGTGCTTACACTGTGGGAGGAGCTGACTGCGAGTCAGCGGCTGGTTATGCGATGGGACTTGCTATCTCCGATCACTGTAAGCTTGGATTGGTCATCGGCCATGGCGGGGGTTTTCCTGGCTATGGCAGCTATGTGTTGATGGCGCCGGAAAAAGGTTTTGCCGTCTTCGCTTTTACGAACAATACCTACGCTTCGGTTCAATCTTCTGTATGGTAAGCATTATCTGTTCTGGATTCAGCAAGCGCCAGTATAGCCAGCAAGAGGTATACAGCTGATAAGCGTTTGCTCTCCGCCTATGCAAAGCTGCAGGAGGTCTACACCACCGGTAAGATTGAAGTCGAGGGCCTCTCATTTGCAAACAACTTTTTCCTTGATCGGTCTCGGGAACGATGGCGAGCACAGCTGGCTGCGATCAAAGACGCCGTTGGTCCGTGTCCATCACCAAAGTCCCTGTCTCCCACTTGGCGACTGCGCGGTAGCTTTGATTGGGACCGCACCCATGCCCGCGTCTCCGGCTCGATCATGATGTCGCCGCACAATCCGGATGAGGTCCAACTCATGCACATTCGCCAAGTCGTGGTGGACCGCAGGAGGTCCGAAGTCATCACGGATTTCGATTTCCACTAGACCGCATGCCAAACCCCTGCCTTTCCGTCGACTTGATAGCGTTACCAGATAATTATTCTGTGTTGGGCTCTTTGTATCTTGGCGAATGCGAGGCAATTGTGAAGGTTCATACCGGCGATCTGGGCGCGAGGAAAATTGTTGGCGCACTGGTCAGTGAGTGATGCAACACGTTTGCTGACCAGCACTTGTTATTCAGTAGGCTTTTTAAACGGGAAACTGTCTTTCGGTGATCTACCGCGCTCAGGAAATTCCGCTTTTTGTTGGTATTCCTTGGTTTGATTTTCCTGGTCGTTCCAAGCCAGTCGTGCGGTTGACAGCACCTGTCTTGCAAACACGAACAATCAGTGCAGATGACAAAGTGGTGTGCGGATCACTATTTATCGTCAAGTTTTCGATGAAGTCAGCGACACTTGGAATAGGCTACGCCGAAGGAATCCCGCGCAGTCTCTTGCCACACGCGCACGTTTGGCTTGGCAATAGGCGTTGTCCGTTGGTTCGGCGTGTTTCGATGAATGCGATTGTGGTCGACGCAACCTCGACTGAAGAAACCAGCTTCTCGCCCCACGTTTCTGTTGAAATTATTGATCGTACACCGATTGATACCTGGGCCCAGATGGGTGGTCCGATCACCAATGACGTGTTGACCGGCATTAGCCCACATGTGGA
>JBCCBY010000247.1:0-4791 GCA_039033795.1 Pseudomonadota bacterium
TCAAAACTCTGCCAATTGCGAATAAGCACATTGGTATAAGTGAGAGGTGCACGGACAGATGTGGATAGCGCTGCCCGCTGTGTCCCAGAAATGTCCGGACAAAGATAAGGCAACATGGCATGATAACCGGCCCAGATGACCTTTCTCGCTGATACTGAATGCGCCTCGTCACTGGCCACATAGGTGACATCCACAGGTGCGGACAAATCGCCCCCGCGATGGGTAAGGTTCACAACGATACTGCTTAAGCGAATGCGTGTTGGGTTTTGGGCGCGATCAAGAACGGTGTAGTCGAGCTGTTCGTCCACGAGCCCTTCCATCGTTTCGCTTTTGGCCACGTCAGGGACGAGTCTCTTGACCAGAAGACGCGCGATGGAAGCATTCCCATCGGGAAAGTAAAAATTGCTGCTGCTGGTCCCCGAAGGCTCGCTGTTACGCTTCTCTTGAACAGCGAAA
The DNA here is from genome assembly GCA_039033795.1 of Pseudomonadota bacterium. GTDB lineage: Bacteria > Pseudomonadota > Alphaproteobacteria > Caulobacterales > Parvularculaceae > Parvularcula. The sequence goes on from JBCCBY010000247.1 coordinate 457, forward strand.
CCGGGGTAGCCTTCGCCCGCAGCAAACGACGCAGGCAGACCATCCGCGCCGATTGCCCAGACCCCATGCGAACGCTTTTGGATATAGGCCAAGGCCTCATCACCAAGCCCGGCATGGGTTTTCAGGTACTCGCGCCAGCTGAGCGACCCCACAATATCCTGCTTTTCGGCATCTGTTTTCCCCGCAAGGTAATCCGTCTCATCAGCGAACAACCTGGTGAGCTCTAACTTTGCTCCATCAGAGAGCGGAGCGTTTTCTAAAATAGACGGATCAAACAATCCGCCAAGTGCCAAGTGATCAGAACCAAACGTTTCTTGGTCAAAGAAACAAGCAGGTTTTAATCCACGTGCTTCAAAAAAATCGTCTCGATAAAAATCTTGGACGCGCTCATAGTCGATCCCCAACTCACGGACAACGTCTTTGGCAATGTCGGGATAGCCTGCTGGGTTTTCCATCAGCATGGTGCCGCCAAAACCAATCAGTTTGCGGCCGTCCAAGGTAAACTCGTTGCGCTTCGCATGACCGCCAAAGTCATCGTGATTATCAAGGATCAGTATACGGGCATCTGGGTCGATATCGCGCAGATAAAGATAAGCGCTCGAAAGACCACTGATCCCTGCACCGACAATAATGAGGTCATAGTCCTCATCAAGCGGAGTCGCCTCCCAATCAGCCCCTTGCACCAGGGCATGGGCGGGTTCGAACGAGCCAGGATGCGCACCGCGCATGCCGGTCTTTGCCGGCGGATAGGCCGGGTCCAGCAGCGCTTCCATCCTGCTGACATCGCCTTCACAACCCGCTGTGAGCGCAGCCCCCAAAGCGATGGCCGATCCGCCTACGAAGTCGCGTCTCGTGATATCGTGATGCATGCCCAAGCGGCGATCATTTGCGGTCAATCTCAGCTCCTATCGGCCACAACGCCGTTTAATATTAGCAGGAGATGGCGAGAACGCCATGCACGACGATTGATATCACCATATCGCGAGATGCTTGCTCCTGCGTGCGCACGACCTATCTCCTCAAAAAAAGCCAGGGTGAAACGGGTCGGGCTCTTCGAAGAGCGATGTCGGCACTTAACAAATCTGATGATGATACGTATTTGGCTCGCTTTTATCGGAGCGTGCCCCTTCTTGATAACGCCTGCTCTTGCTCAGCGTGCGGCAGAGAACGTCGTGCGTTCCGCCGATGATGCCTTTGGCGCGAGCGTGGGTGATGAGGAAATCGGGCTTTATGGAAGCGACGATGTCCGCGGATTTAGCCCGATCAGCGCAGGGAATATTCGGGTCGAAGGTTTAACGATCGACCGTCAAACCGGGTTCACCGACCGTCTGGTCTCAAGCTCGACCATTCGCGCCGGTCTTGCTGCGCAAGGGTACCTGCTGCCTGCACCAACCGGCATCGTCGACTTTTCGTTGCGGCGCGTTGCCGACACGCCGGTGCAGAGTTTTATTGCCGGCTATGGTGACTTTGGCGGCTATTCATTTGCCGCAGACCTGCAAGCGCGCCTCTTGCAAGGTCTCGTTGAGACCACCATTGGCGCCGGGTATGAGAGGAACAACAGCGGAAACGGAACACGGGATCTGGCCTGGACCCTCGGGGGAACGTTGCGCGTTTTACCGTCAGACCATGTCGATCTGACAGTGTTTGGTGACTATCGCCGCGATATCGCTGATCAACGGTGGGTTGGGTACTTCCCAGCGGGCTCGTTTGAGCCGCCTCTGCCAAGCAATATCCGCAAGGATGTCGGCCAACCATGGGTGGAACAGTCTGGAGACAATTACAATCTGGGCGTCATCGCCCGCTATGCGCCGTCAATCGCTGCTATTGAGGTCGGCATCTTTCGCTCGGTTTCCGACCCTGATCTCCAAGCTGGCCAGTTTTTTACCGATGTCGCGTTGGACGGCACGGGGGACTACCGCGCGTTCTTGGGACCTGGGTCGAACTTTGCGTCGACGTCGATGGAGGCTCGGGCTGCACGATCGTTGATAGAAAACAACCGTCAGCATACACTTACACTGAATGTTCGTGCACGTGATCGCGAGCAAGAGTATGATGGCGGTGTCGATTTTAATTTCGGATCTGTTGACACCGGGAATCCTCCTTTGTTCCCAAAACCAAACGTGTCTTTTGGTGAACTCACCCGTGAATCGGTTGAGCAAGTCACCCTTGGCCTTGGATACCAATTGCAATGGGCATCCCGCGGCGAGCTCAATCTTGGTATTCAAACCACGGATTATTCACGGCGTATTGAGACGCCGGGAGACGCGCCGTTGCAAGCCGACGCCGACCCCACACTCTATAACGCGATGGCTGCGATCGACCTCACGCCGCGGTTTGTTGTGTATGGCGGTTATGTTCGTGGGTTTGAGGAAGGACCGGTCGCGCCCTCCGTTGCTCTTAATCGCAACGAGGCGCCGCCTGCGATCGAAACAACGCAAGTTGACGCAGGACTGCGATTGCTGATGGGTCGCATAACCGCCGTCGCGGGCGTCTTCGAGATTGAAAAGCCATTCTTCTCTCTGGGATCGGATAATTTCTTTAAAGAGACCGGCACAGTCGTCAACAAAGGTGTTGAGCTCTCGCTTGCTGGTCCTGTGACGGATGAATTGCAACTGGTCGCGGGTGCAGTGTTTTTCGATCCTGAGCTCTCCGGTGAGCTTGTCTCATCCGGTGAATTTTCATCAGACCCCATTGCTTTTGGTGATCGAGCTGTTTCACTCGACATCGACTATCGGCCGAGCTGGGCGCCCGGTTGGTCAGGTGATTTGAGCGTTTTTCACTTCGGTCCACAAAATGCCGACACCGCAGGTCTTGTAACGATCGACGCACGCACACTGATAAGCATTGGGACGCGAAAACAGATGACGGTCCGAGGGTCGACCGTCGTTCTTCGGGCGCGTGTCGATAACGTCTTGAACGCAGAGGGTTGGGACGTATTCGGGTCAGGCAGTTTTTTCCTCCAACAACCTCGCACTTTTGTTCTATCGTTGCGGTCCGACCTTTAGGGATGGCACAGAGCAACGGATGCAGGAGCGCACCGTGCTTGTTCGATGATCTTTGGTGACCGCCGCACCAACCGTTTGACTGTCGTCAACGCTTGCGAAGGATTTTAAGCTATTGATGACCCACGCGACCCAACAGACTTCGATCGGATGAGCAGCATGGAAACAGCCCCCCTGACGCGGCGTGAACGCAAGAAGCAAGAAACGCGTCGGCGCATCCGGGACGCAGCTTTCTCGCTGATGAAGGAGCATGGCTACGAGAATGTGAAGATCGAAGAGATCGCGCGCCAGGCTGACGTCGCCAACGCAACGTTCTTTCTGCACTTCCCCAACAAAGCGGCCCTGGTCACGGCGTTTAACGAGGAAATCTCCGAAAAAATCACCAAGCGATTGGCTGATTTTGACTTTCCGCCGATCGAGCAGCTCGAATTGCTGCGCGCCATCGTGATGGACGAGTGGCGCGAAAATGCCGATCTTTTGCGCCACATCGTGTCGGATGCCCTTGCGCAGGGGAGCGATGATTTCGACGGGTCAGCAGCAAGCATCGTCGAGATCGTGGAAGACATTGTGCTGAAAGGGCAAAACGAAGGTTCTTTTTCGAATGACGTCGATGCGGATGTCGTGGCCCACTGCCTCTTGGCTTGCTGGCGTTCAGCAACGCTCCAATGGGCAGTCAGCGGCAATGCGGAACGCGCACGGCGCGCCAACAGGCAAGCGTTGGACCTCATTTTGAGCGGGCTGCTGCCGCGCTGATCGATCACCCAACATCTTGATTTAACTCGATCTCACCGGCTCAATGCGCATGAAACGAACGCGCCTTTGTTGCGCTGCAAAAAATTACTGGACTTGGCTCCATTATTAGGTATTATCTCGTCTTAACGGCAGCGCCAGTCTGCCGAGCTGACTGTGGAGGAGGAGAAAGACAATGGCGAAAAAGCTGAGAGACGTCATACGAGAATGGTCACCCGAGCAGCTTACCGGGCTCGATGCTATGTTTCTGCACGCCGAGTCGCCGCGCACACCGATGCATATCGGCGCTTGCGCGATCTATGATCCGGCGACATCGCCAGACGGTTTTATCCGTTTCAAAGACATTCTGAAGTTCGTGGAGAACCGCACAGGCCGGGCCAAAACCTTCACGCAAAAACTCAAGCATCTGCCGCTCGACATTGACCACCCTTATTGGGTTGAAGACACCGCATTCGACATCGAGTTTCACATTCGCCACATCGCCTTGCTACATGAATTTAAACCTGCATATCGACATTGTCATATACCGGAAACGAGATGAGCGGTATGAACTGGCAGTGGGTAAATTAAACTCAAATGCAGA
>JBCCBY010000248.1:0-4780 GCA_039033795.1 Pseudomonadota bacterium
AGAGTGTCAGGAACATCGATAGACTTCCCGATACAGCATAAAACGGCGCGCCCAGCGGCAGCGCGATCTTGGGTCCCCATTGGGTGAACAGAATAAACCCAGCAATGCAAAGGCGCAGAACGCCGGATGGCAGACCGAACACAACCTGGGCGCCAATCAAACCGCCAAACAGCGCCCCGAAGGCAAACCACGCAATAATGTTCCAGCGGACATGCCCCAGAAGAAGAGCGCTTCGTCCAGCGTTTGAGCCCACCATGATGACGCCATGCACAGGGATCACCGCCGCCGGCGGCACCAGAACACTCATCACACCAATAAGAAGAAGCCCGCCACCGATCGAAAAGGTGGCCGTGGCAGCCGAACCAATCATGCTGACCAAGGCGATGATGACAAAAGCAGAAGCAGGCAACTCGAACGCGACCAGGTCAGACATCGCCTGCGGCTAGCTTAACCCAGGGCAACGGTCAAAACGGTGGTGCTAGGCACGGGCTAGGGGGCGTGCTAAGGCTCCGTTAAGGTTTGAGGAGGCCTCCTGGGGGACGCTATGCCTGAATTTGCGGCGCAACTGACAGACATTGCTGGCGCTATGAAAAGCGCAACGGGCCTGGGCGTGCTTGCCGCCGGTGTCCTCACGGCCTTGGCCTTCGCGGCCTATATTTTTCGGGACGATGTTCCGCTTTTCAAAAGCCAAGATAGGTCCTTCAATATGCCGGTGACCCAACCCCCACGCCTCGCCGACCCGGCCGACCGGATGGACCGTGCACGCGAACGTTTTTGGGACGAGGGCAAGGGGCGCGCCCTGACCACCGCCTTCCAAGGATTGGCGGTCGTTGCGGTGGTCGTCGCGGCCCTCGCTGTGTTCAACGGATTAAAACCGACCCCCACGGATGTAGCGGACAAGGAGTTGGACAACGCTGAGGCCAATGAAGAAGCCCCCGTTTTGGCAAGCCGTTTGTCACCGGAGAGTGTTGAGCCCTATTGCGAGTTTGGCGGCTCCATTGATGATGATTTTCTGGAGTTTTGCGCCAATCGCTCCGCTGTTCGGATGGATTTCGTCCGTTTGCGTGTCGCCGATCAATTCGCCGTCGAACCGGTTTGGGTTGAACGAACGTGCGGTCAAAACGAATCAGCTGACGTCTGTGTTGGGAAGAATGCGGGCTCACTCGTGTCGTCCGTGGACCATGCCGCGCCATTTGTCCTTGATGCCAGCACCAGCACGGCCGAAGCGCCGCTGACATCAAGCCTTCGCGCATATGATGGCTACCTCGTTGTCGGGGCTACCTCGGATGCGCTCGACAGCAAGATCGCCGAGAACCGCCGCAAGGCTCTAGCGGCTTTTGCTGAGCTGCAAATGTGCGGCGCGGAGGGGCAAGGCTGCGATGTGGCCAAGGGAAAAATCTTCTCGACAACGGCAAGTTTTGATGCGCCCGCTTGTCCAGCTGACAAAAACGGCGTTCTTTTGACCGTTGACCCACGGACCAGCGCCGAGCGTTTTGCGAATTATTGCAATCGAGCCGCGCGCCTTCAGAAAGATCAGAAGCTTAAAAAACGTGCCGCAGACGAACAATTGGGTCCTGAATTGATCATCATCGGCCTGAAGATTGATGATTTTTCGCCCACGCCGGTGACGGATATGGAGCTCGCCGCGCGTTGCTTCATGTCCCGCTACGATGCGCATGGGGATCTTGGTTTGGCGTTCAAAAAGAACGACGATAACGACAACAACAAAGGTCACGTCCTAATCTCGAATGCGGGGACGCTGAAAGCCAAAGTGCCCGATTGCAATTGGCCTGAGGATGCGCTTCAGCCCAACGGGTGACTTACCAAGGTACCCTCTACGGCTCGCTGACCTCACCCTATGTCCGCCTTTGCCGTATTGTTCGTCGCCGCGCTGGTGCTGACGAGCAATTTCGCTTTGATGTTGTTGGTCCGTTCGAGGACGGCATTCGCAAGCTCAACCCCTTAGGCAAGGTCCCTGCCTTGATCATGGAAGACGGCACGGCGCTGCTTGAGACGACGCTGATTGTTCGGACATTGAACGCCTCAGGGAAAAACGATCTGTTCTCGAAAGACACAGAAGAGCGTTTGGCCGACGAGGCCGACATCGCCCTCGCGCTTGGCGCTCTTGATCTCGGGGTCGCGTATTTTCTTGAAAGCCGCCGCACCGATGGCGAAGTCTCGCAGCACTGGCAGCAACGGCGCGCTGACGGCTTGGGCGCGGCTCTGCCTGCGATCAACGATGCGGCGAGCCGTGCATTGGAAAAACCTGATGGGGTCGCAGCAATCGCGCTTGTTGTGACTGCAGACTGGCTATGCTTCAGGCTCAGTGATCTGATGGATTGGCGCGGGAAGGCGCCTGCGCTTCTTAAGCTGATGAACCTCTTGCTTGACCAGGATGATGTCGCCGCCACGGACCCGCGGTTGGCCTAGGGCATGCGGATCGTCTCGTGGAACATCAATTCAGTTCGTCTTCGCATCGACCTCGTGACACGGTTTCTCAAGGAGCAAAAGCCAGACGTTCTCTGCCTGCAGGAAATCAAATGCCACAATGGCCAATTCCCCTCCTCGGCCTTTGATAAGGCAGGCTACCCCCATCTCGCGGTCAACGGTCAGAAGGGGTATCATGGCGTTGCCATTGCCTCGCGTGTGCCGATTGAGGATCCTGAACCGATCGAGTTTTGCGGCATGGGGGATGCTCGGCACATCGCGGTGACCCTTCCTGGCGGGGCGCGGCTCCATAATTTTTATGTGCCAGCGGGCGGGGATGTTCCGGACCGTGAAGAGAACGACAAGTTCGCCCATAAGCTCGATTTCGTCGCGGAGATGACGGCGCGCTTTAAAAAGACCAAAAAGGAGCCGGCGATTTTGGTCGGTGACCTCAACATTGCGCCGCATGAGCACGATGTTTGGTCCCACAAACAGCTCTTGAAGGTGGTCTCCCACACGCCGGTCGAAACCGAGGCGATGGCGAAACTGATCAAGGCCGGTGGTTTTACCGACGTCGCGCGGGCGCTCGTGGATGAGGAAGACAAGCTCTACTCGTGGTGGTCCTATCGGGCAAAGGACTGGAAGGCGTCCGACCGCGGTCGGCGGCTTGACCACATTTGGGTGACCGAGCCCTTGCGCGACGCCGCCCTTGCGGGCGGGCGGGAAGCCTACCGTATCCACCGTGAGGTGCGAGGTTGGGAGAAACCATCTGACCACGCAGCCGTCAGCCTCGATCTCGCTCTTTGACCACCGGATAAAAAACGCCCCGGGCAAGAAGCCCAGGGCGCTGATCATTCCACATCGATGGTGGAAGTCTTACTTTTTGGTCGCTTTTTTCGCGACGCGTTTCTTTGCGGCTTTTTTGGCCGGCGCTTTCTTCGCTGGTGCTTTTTTCGCGGCCTTCTTGGCTGGTGCTTTTTTCGCGGCTTTTTTGGCTGGCGCTTTTTTCGCGGGGCGCTTTGGTGCCATCAGCTCAGCTTCGATTTTGTCGAGCGCTTCTGCATAAGCTTGCAGCGCTTTCATGAAGCCGCCTTGCTGCGTTTTTGGCAGAAGCGAAAGAGCCGCCGTTTCTGCTTTCATCACTTTGGACTCAGAGCCCGTGAGCGATTTTTTGCCAGCAGCTGTGAGTTTCACCGCGTTCGCGCGCGCATCATCTTTCGTGCGCTGACGGGCAACATAGCCCTTCGATGTCAGACGAGCGATCATGTCAGCAAGCGTTGAACGGTCGATGCCGGTCTTCCGGACCAGATCTGTTTGCGAAAGACCCTCTTGTTCGCTGATCGCGTGAAGGACTGTAAACTGACGTGAAGTCAGGCCGCCTGAGCCAACTTCTTTCTTGTAGAGATCATCAGCATATTGCTGTGCCCGGCGTAGGAGGTGTCCTGGGGAGGTCTTAAGCGCGTATTTCGCCATGATTGTCACTCTCTTTTGACGTTCGTGGCGCGGAGCCCGCGCCGAGTTTCAAGGGTTAGAGGCATCTGCCTTGGCTGTTCTCTTCGGAGAAGGCCGCGTGCGGATTTCCCTACTCGCGGTCATGAATTGTTTTCCTTAAAGAACGCTTGCCACTTTGAGTGCTTCGGATACGGATGCAACACTTTTTGCAGCCGAAACGATAGAGTCGAGCGTCGACGGACAGATTTGTGAGGTTATGGTGACGAATACCGATGGTTTGAGCCCCTCATTTGCTATGCGTATTCCGGATGACGACGACCGTGAGCGTTCGGTCTGCGACCATTGTGGTTACATTGCGTATGTGAACCCCAAGATTGTCACCGGCAGCGTGGCCACGGACGATCAGGGCAGGATCCTCCTCTGTAAGCGAGCAATAGAGCCACGTAGAGGCTATTGGACCTTACCCGCAGGATATATGGAGCTCAATGAAACCAGCGAACAATCCGCGTGCCGCGAGGCGTGGGAAGAGGCGCGGGCGGAGCTTGATCTCGAACAGGTGCTTGCGGTTTATTCTGTGCCCCGTATCAGCCAAGTGCAGATCATGTACCGCGCACGGCTGAAAAACCCTGATACAATTTCTGCAGGACCAGAGAGCGAAGATGTCATGTTGGTGTCGTGGGAGGATATTCCCTGGCCGGACTTGGCCTTCCCGACCGTGGGATGGGCCCTGCGCCACTATAAAGACGTGCTCGGCAAACAAGCGTTTCCGCCGTTCTCCAACCCAACGGATGGTCTTTAGTCGGCTGGCTCTTCAAGGTCTTGATGCTTGAGGATCAGCGGGGCTTGTGTTGCGATGAAGAGAACATAGGCCAGTGGGAAGCCCACGGACTTGATCCCAAGC
>JBCCBY010000249.1:0-4691 GCA_039033795.1 Pseudomonadota bacterium
CCGCCCCACGCGCGCTCGTCAGGCTGTTTTCATCAAAACGCTCGCCATCCGCTGGCCCGACTTCCACGGTGACACCGCCGCGGAAATCGATCCCGAAGTTAAGGCCAATGGTCAAAAAAGCCGTGATCGATCCTGCCAACAGCAAGGCCGAGATGATGAGCGCCACCAGACGAAAGCGAACAAAATCGATTTTTGTGTCGGATGGAATGAGCTGAAAAGCCATAATGCTGCCTCAGATCTTTAAGGTTTTTGGTCGGACACGGAGCACATAACCGCCAGCAAAGACGCGGGTGATGACAAAAGCGGTGAAGACCGATGTGATCACCCCAATTCCGAGCGTCACCGCAAACCCGCGGACCGGTCCAGAGCCGAGTTGGAACATGATCATCGCCGCGATAAGCGTTGTGAGATTGGCATCAAGAATTGCCGACCACGCATTCCTGTAACCCGCTTCGACCGCCGCAACGGACGGTTTACCGGAGGTAATCTCCTCACGGATTCTCTCAAAAATCAGCACATTGGCATCCACCGCCATGCCAATCGTTAGAACAATCCCCGCAATGCCCGGCAGCGTCAGCGTTGCACCAAGAAGCGACAACGCGCCCGCAATGAGGAGCACATTAGCAATAAGCGCAATATCTGCATAAAGACCAAACCGGCCATAGGTGATGGCAATATAGATGACCACGGCGACAAAACCGATGATCAATGCAATCGTCCCTGCCCGCACCGAGTCCGCACCAAGATCAGCGCCCACGGTCCTCTGCTCGATCACCCGCAGCGGTGCCGGGAGCGCGCCTGACTTGATCAGGATCGACAACTCTGTGGCTTCCTCGGGAGAAAACCGTCCGGTGATCCGACCACTGCCACCTAGAATTGGTGTTTGAATGGTCGGTGCGGAGATGATTTGCTCATCAAGCACGATGGCAAAACGTCGCCCGATATTTTCTCTCGTGACATCAGAAAAACGGCGTCGTCCCCTGTTATCGAGCTCAAAGTTGACTTGGAAACCGCCGCCATCGGCGTTGGGTTGCGCCGATGCATCGGTGATCATATCGCCGGTCACGTCGGGCGTTTCGAACAGCGCCAGAGAACCACCGCCGTCTGATGAAGGGTACACCACCCGCCGGGGCGGAACGCGCCCGGACTGGATCTCTTGAAACCCAATCGAGTCGTCCACCATATGAAAACTCAATTGTCCTGTCCGGCCGATGACGGACTTCAGGCGTTCGGAATCGCCGTCTCCCGGTACCTGAAGAACCAGACGAGTATCGGCCTGTTTTTGGATCGAAGGCTCGACCGTGCCAAGATTATCAATCCGACGCCGCACCGCGGTGATTGATTGGTCCACCGCATCGCTCGCGTAGGCTTCGCGGGCTTCGTCGGTGAGCGTGATCGAAAGCGCGCGCGCGTCTTCATTTGCCGAGATTTTAAGGTCGCGCCCCGGTGCTCCTGTAAGCGGCCTCGATAGGCGACGGAGCCGGGTTTCTGCGGCCTCAAAGTCTTCACCGTCGGGTATGCGCATGGTCATGGAGTCCCCCACCCGCTCCAGTCCGCTAAAACGCACGCGAGGCGATCGCCGAAATTCGGTTCGGATATCAGCCCGCAAATTATCGATACGCTGATCAATGACCACATCGGTGCCAACATCGAGCAGCAGATAGGAACCGCCCTGCAAATCGAGGCCGAGGGTGAGCCGGGTTCCGGGGAAGCCCGGTAGAGGATCGTCTTTGGGGAAGAAATTGGGCGCAGTGACATAGGCCGCCAGCACCATCAAAACGGCGAGGCCAATCGTCTGCCAACGGTTAAAACGAAGCAAAGCGGTCAGTCCTTAATTGTTGTTGGCCGCTGCAGGCGCCGTTTTGGCCCGAACATCAGCAAGCGTGCCTTTCATGACGGTGACCTGAACCCCGTCGGCGATCTCCACCTGGATCTCAGGGTCTTCGGACGCCTTGGTCACTTTGCCAACAAGTCCGCCAGACGTGACCACGGTGTCACCGCGCTTCACCGCTGCGACCATCTCTTGATGCTTTTTCCGCTGCTGCTGCTGGGGGCGAAAAATCAGGAAGTAAAAGACCACCATGATGAGAATAAACGGAACCAGCTGCACGATTGGATTAGGCGCTGAGGCGGCATCTTGCGCATGGGCGGTGCTGATCAGGATCGAGAGGAAGGACATGGGTGATCTCAGGCTTTCGTCGTTGTTCTGGGTCGATAAAGACGTCGGAGGGGCCTATAGGCCGGGCTGGGGCGTGATCGCAACCATGCGGTCAAGACCAGCGCGATCTTGGTGAACGGTGACGTTTCGGTCGCCCAACGCGCGGCGATAAAGATCACCGGCTTGGGGGCCTTGGTCACTGCCGATTTCGATATAGGCATGCCCATCAATGGTCAGAAGAGCATCCATCACGTGAGCGACATCGTGATGCGCAGTGAGCCCATCAGGGCCCGAAAAAAGCGCCTGCGCTGGCTCAAAGTCAGCAACACTCTGAGGCAACGCCGTGCCCTCGGCGATATAGGGGGGGTTCGCGACGATCACGTCGAAGCGTTCGTCCTCAAAGAGCGCGACGGCTTCATCGAACCGTGCCTGGAACCATTGGGCGCGATCGCCGTTGATCAGCTTCTCTCCGTTTTCGAAGGCCATGGCGATCGCATCAGGGCTCGCATCGATCCCGGCGCCCTGCGAATCAGGAAGGGCATCAAGGATGGCGATCAGGAGGCAACCAGACCCCGTGCCGAGATCAAGGACACGCCGGGGCTTGGCCTCGATCGCGGCGTCAACGAGCATTTCGCTTTCAGGCCGCGGGATCAAAACATCTGGCCCAACGGCAAAGCGTAAGCCAAAAAACTCCTGATGCCCGACAATATACGCCGCCGGCTCACCTGCCTCACGGCGACGCACCACGGCCTCATAGGCCTCAGCATGATCGCCGATGTGTTCCCTGTCCCTGGCGATTAAAGCCGCACGGTCATGGCCGGTGACCGCCTCCAGAAGCACACGCGCATCGAGGCTGGCGGTCGCGCTCTTGGAAAAGCGGGTGCGGGCCGTGGCCAAAGCCTCGGCGATGCTCATCTGTGGGCTGATCACGCGTCCTCTTTCAGAGCCGCCAATTGCTCCGCTTGCGCCTCGAGGGTCAGCGCATCGATCAACTCATCAAGGGCTTCACCGGCGATGATCTTATCGAGCTTATGCAGCGTGAGCCCGATCCGATGATCGGTCACTCGGCTTTGTGGGAAGTTGTAGGTCCGAATACGTTCCGACCGATCACCTGAGCCAACCTGGCTACGCCGATCAGCAGACCGTTCAGCATCGATCCGTGCACGCTCGGCATCATAAAGCCGTGCCCGGAGCACCTTCATCGCCTTCTCGCGGTTCTTATGCTGAGATTTCTCGTCCTGCTGGCTGACCACGACCCCGGTTGGTAGATGCGTAATCCGCACGGCCGAATCTGTTGTGTTCACTGATTGGCCGCCCGGACCACTCGCCCGAAAGACATCAATGCGCAGATCGCCTTCTTTGATCTCGATATCGACATCCTCCGGCTCTGGAAGAACCGCGACGGTGGCGGCGGAGGTGTGGATACGTCCTTGGGTTTCCGTCTCCGGCACCCGCTGGACGCGGTGCACACCACTTTCGAATTTCATCCGGCCAAAGACATTGTCGCCGGTGATCGAGGCCTGGACTTCTTTATAGCCGCCGACACCGCTGTCATTGGCCTCCAGGACCTCCACGCGCCAGCCCTTATCGGACGCATAGCGCTGATACATGCGGAACAGGTCACCAGCGAACAGCGCCGCCTCATCGCCGCCCGTCCCTGCCCTCACCTCAAGGATGACCGGCGCGTTGTCGGCCTTATCCTTGGGCAAGAGCATGATTTGGAGGTTCTCTTCGAGCTGAGGAACACGGACCTTCAGGTCAGCGATTTCTTCCCTTGCCATCTCCGCCATGTCAGCGTCGTCGCCTTGGGCGAGCTCTTGGGCTTCGTTCATTTCTTGACGGGCTGCGGTCAATTCCCGCGCTGCGTCAGCGACCGGTTTCAGCTCTGCATGCTCTTTGGACAGACGAACGATAGCATCGGCATCCGACACCGTCTGCATCTCTGCCTCCACGGAATCAAACCGCTGAACAACGGCATCGAGTTTCTCTTGAGGGATCACTTAGCATTACATCCCGTTGTGAGGCTTGAAGGCACGACCCGATCGCCATGCCTCTGCAAGGTTCTCGAAATTTGAGTAAACTCCAGGCCCGACGACGTCTCGAACTTTGAGGACAAATAGTCGACAACACTGCCAATCAGCAAGCAAGGTCCCTCTCCAGTACTCTCTGTAGATCGCCTCATCGTACAAACCGTTAATTATCCCGACCGCAACAAGCTCATATTCGTTCAGCGACGCTCTTATCACGGACAGTTCAGCTCGGTTTGACATGTCGGCTCTTGCCCAAACGTCAATCGGACGATCCGGATCGTCTCTAAGTTGAATAAATTCCTGTCGTGACTTTATGTATTCGGAATTCCAAAGGCAGCGCTCGACAAAATCGATGGTCGCACGCTGACGATCAGCATGCTCTCGTTGGCGAAACTGTATGCGAACAATAACGAACAAGACCGCCGCACTAAAGAATACCGTGAACAACGACGTTGCGACCTGTACGCCAATTGTCATTACTCTGCCGCTGCGGCAGCCGCCTC
>JBCCBY010000250.1:0-4655 GCA_039033795.1 Pseudomonadota bacterium
GGGACGCCGTCGCCGCCGCCCATCACTTCGTACCAAACAGGTCCGCCCGGCACCGCGACGAAACCGCTGGTCCGAGTCTCATCCTGCGCCCATGCCCAGGCAAGCGCGATGAACAGAGAGATTGTTGAGGCCGATAGAAATCTTGTCATACCGGCAGGTTTACTGCTTACGCAGATGGTTCGCTATCGGTTTTTTCGTCTTCAAAAGCCGCGGCCGTCGCAGGGATCTCATTGCTCGACCCGTCTGCGTTGGCTTGGGCTTCCGCCTCCGCTTTTTTCTTCCGAACACTGCTGATTGTCGACCATATCCCTGCGCCAATCAGAACAACGATTGCGACGTAAACCCAGGTGGGTAGGTTCTCGCCGAACAGAGCCACATAGAGATAGGGTTGAATTGCGAGGAAGAGGAGCAGCAAGGCCTGCACCGTGATCGGTTTTTTCTGCCGGGCCCGGTTAGCAAGCCAAGCTCCTGTTCCCAAAAACAGCGGAATACCGCCGACATAAAGGATCCCGAAGATCACGGGGTTGACGTTGTAGGTCGCGCTCAATTCAGCGACGGTCTGTGTGATTCCAGCAAACATTGGTCCTGCTCCTGTCTTGACCCCGCTGTTCGTGGCCCGGGTCATGCACGTTACATAAAAAGATGCAGCTCCGCACGGGCTGCTGGATATGATCTGTCTCGCGACGGAACAGACGCGAGCAATTCAACTTGCGTGCCATTCTTTTGCCGAATGTCCACCTTCGTTAGAACATAATTCCCGGGAAAACTCTTCCTCACGCAGAGGAGGGCCGTCAGGCCTCAAACGGGGAATCCTTATGGTGCGTATCAAACGCGCGATCGTTGCGATCGCCTTGGCCTCAGTGACGCTCTGTGCATCGACGTTCGCCAGAGCCGCTGACGTGCCGTTTGTTCCGAATATCGGCGCTGACGCCTCGCTGGGCACGAACGGAGCGAACGTGAATGTTCAGCTCCAAATGAACCCATTCATCACCTTTCGTGGCGGTTACAATTACTTTGAATTTGAGCTCACCGACGTGGAATGGGACGACATCAAATACGATGTCGAGCTTGATTTCAGCCAGCCTGCCGGTTTTGTGGACCTGCACCCCTTTATGAACGGCTTCGCGGTGACGGCGGGCTATTATCTTGGCGACCGAACGCTCGATTTCACGTCGACACCAACTGAAAATGTTGAAATCGGTGGCCAGATCTTCACGCCTGAGCAGGTGGGTGAGCTAAGCGGCTCCGGCAATTTTGGCAGTGATGGCATTTACGCAGGCATCGGTTGGGACACGACCACGCGCGGAGTGATGCCGGTTTCGTTTGTGGTCCGTCTTGGGGTCATCCTCACCGATCCCCCTGAGATTGAGCTTCGCAGCGAAGGAGGCCTTAGCGATACAGATCCGAACTTGCGCGCTTTTCTCGATGAGCAGCTTCTCATTGAAGCAGAGTTGATCGAGGATGATCTGGAGAACTTACGCTATTATCCGGTCATCAGCTTCGGTTTTGGTTTCGGGTTTTAACTCCTGCGGCACGGCACTCAATTGACCATATAAGGAAATCCTTATATGGCGATGGTGCGAGGTGAGCGTGCTTTTTCCCGATGGTTTGGATCAATTGCGAGCGGCGGGGGAGGCAACCCGCCTTCGCACCCTGGCGCTTTTGAGCGAGGGCGACCTTTCGGTCTCCGAGCTGACGCGCGCCCTGGATCAAAGTCAGCCGCGTGTCAGTCGGCATCTTCGTGTGTTGGTCGATGCAGGTTTGATCGAGCCCTACCAGGAGGGCTCCTGGCGGTTTTATCGCTTGGGCGATATAAGCCCCTGGCTTTCCGATTTTCTGGCTGCCTTGGACGGACCCGAACGCGATGCTGATGCCATGGCCTTCGAGGTCATCCGACGAGATCGCGCCGCCAAAGCCGCCCAGTTTTTTTCGAACAATGCCGCGCAATGGGATGCCTTGCGCAAGCTCCATATTGACGATCATCTGATTGAAGCAGCGATGCTCGATGCGGCGCCCCGGAGCTTTGACCGGTTTTTGGACCTCGGTACCGGAACAGGCCGTATGCTGACACTTTTTGCCGATCGCTACCGGCAAGGCCTTGGCTATGATGTCTCACAAGAGATGCTGGCTATCGCGCGCGTCCGCCTTGATGACGCCGATGTTCGGCATGCGGCTGTACGACGCTATGATTTTTCAAGAGCAGGCGAGCTTCCTGAAAACTCCGCTGACGTGGTTTCTTTGCATCATGTTTTGCACTTCTTAGGGGAGCCTGACCGCGCGATCGCGGCTGCGTCACGCGTGCTCTCACCGCGAGGCCTTGCCCTTATTGCTGATTTCGCTCCGCATACATTAGAGGAGTTGCGCGATCAGTATGCCCATCGGCGGCTGGGTTTTTCCGACGAAGAAATCGGTCAATATGCGAAGGCCTACGGAATGACTCTGGCGACTGTCACCACACTAAAATCTGAAACGCCTGGCGGCCTGATCAGCAAGATCTGGCGGCTTGAAAAAACGGCTGCCATGCAGCCCCTTACGAAAGAGAAGACCCTTGCCTGAGCTTCGTGTCAGCTTCGAGTTTTTTCCACCAAAGACCGAGACCATGGCCATCAAGCTATGGGAGTCGGTGGAGAAACTCCGTCCACTCAATCCGGCCTTTGTGTCTGTCACCTATGGCGCAGGCGGATCAACGAGGGAGCGTACCCACACCACCGTTGAGCGTATCATCCAAGACGCGCATGTTCCGGTGGCCGCTCATCTGACGACGATTGAGGCAACCCGCACGGAAGTTGATGACGTGCTCAGGAGCTATTGGGCGTCCGGCGTCCGGCATATTGTGGCGTTGCGCGGCGATCCGCCTGGGGGCGTTGGCGAGGCTTATGTGCCCGCGGAAAATGGCTATGCTGGCGCAGCAGAACTCACAGCGGGCGCCAAGGCGATCGCTGATTTTGAGATTTCCGTTGGTTGCTACCCGGAAAAACATCCCGAAAGTGCAAGTTTTGAGCACGACATCGACCTGCTCAAACGCAAGGTCGATAACGGCGCGACCCGGGCGATCACCCAATTTTTCTATGACAATGATGTCTATGAGCGCTACGTCGAAAAAGTCCGTGCTGCGGGTATCAGTGTACCGATAGTCCCTGGTATCATGCCGATCACCAATTTTGGTGCGCTTCAGCGGATGGCTAAATTATGCGACGCGTCGATCCCTCCGCGTCTTGAGCGGCTGTTTGGTCACCTCGACGATGACCCCAAAACCCGCCAATTGGTGGCCGCAACGATTGCCGCCGAGCAATGCCATGACTTGGTTGAGCGTGGGGTGACAGATCTTCACTTTTATACGCTTAACAAGGCGGACCTCGCCTTTGCTCTTTGTCATATGCTGGGTGTCAAACCAAACCAGGATGCGGAAGCGGCGTAATGCAGCCCACTTTTGTCAATATCGGCGAGCGCACCAATGTCACAGGATCCGCTAAATTCCGGAAACTGATTAAGAATGGCGACTACGCGACCGCGGTTGATGTCGCACGCCAGCAGGTCGAAAACGGTGCCCAGATTATTGATGTCAATATGGATGAGGGCATGCTCGACGGTGTCGAGGCCATGTCCACTTTTTTACGCCTGATTGCATCTGAGCCTGATATTGCCCGTGTGCCGGTCATGATCGACAGCTCCAAATGGGAGGTGATCGAAGAGGGCCTCAAACAAGTCCAGGGAAAGCCGATCGTCAATTCCATCAGCCTCAAGGAGGGTGAAGACCTCTTTCTGCTGCACGCAAGAAAATGCTTGCGTTATGGCGCAGCGGTCGTGGTGATGGCCTTTGATGAGGATGGGCAGGCAGACACCGCAGCACGAAAAATAGAAATTTGTACACGAAGCTATAATATCTTGGTGGAGAATGGTTTTCCGCCTGAAGACATCATTTTCGACCCGAATATATTCGCCGTGGCGACGGGTATCGAGGAGCATGCAGGCTACGGCGTCGATTTTATCGAAGCAACACGGATGATCAAAGAGACCTTGCCAGGCGCAAAGGTTTCAGGTGGTGTTTCTAATGTGTCGTTCTCTTTCCGCGGTAATGACGCTGTGCGTGAAGCGATGCATTCGGTGTTTCTTTATCATGCCATCCGTGCAGGGATGGACATGGGCATCGTGAATGCAGGGCAACTTGCAATTTACGATGATATTCCGCCCGAGCTCAAAGATGCGGTTGAAGATGTGATCCTCAATCGCTGTGAGGACGCGACTGAAAAGCTGCTTGATGTGGCCGAACAGTTCAAAGGACAGGGCGGAAAGGCGCGTGAGCAGGACCTTTCTTGGCGCGAGAATGAGGTTGAAAAGCGTCTTGAGTATGCGCTGGTCAAGGGAATTACGGAGTATATCGTCGACGACACCGAGGAGGCGAGGGAGAAACTCGGGCGCCCCCTTTACGTTATCGAAGGCCCATTGATGGACGGCATGAACGTTGTGGGTGATCTCTTCGGATCGGGGAAAATGTTCCTGCCGCAAGTGGTAAAGTCCGCACGCGTGATGAAGGCTGCGGTCGCCTACCTTGAGCCTTTTATGGAAGAGGAGCGTCTGGCAGGCGGTGCTGAACCTGAAGCAAAGGGGCGAGTCCTGATGGCAACGGTGAAAGGCGATGTTCATGATATCGGCAA
>JBCCBY010000251.1:0-4635 GCA_039033795.1 Pseudomonadota bacterium
ACCGATCGCACCGCGACGTCACCCTTTGGGGGTTATTGGCCGGCGTATTGAACGTCGGTGTTGTGGACGGCGAAAAGCTCTGGGCGGTTAATCGAGCTGACGAGCTGGTCCATCATGTCAGCCTGACAATTCTCAACGGCAGCGCGCGAAGAGCGTGCAGCGATGGTTCCATCATTGCATGCCGACCGGACACGGCGGGACATCTCGTCGTAAACACGCTCCGTACCCGCACGGGTTTCAAGATCTTGGGCGCTCAAGCGAACGGTTACGTCCTGGGCGGAAGCCGAGGCGAACGAAATGATGGCGGCGGTGGCCGCAGCGAGAGTGGTTTTGATCATCGGTATGCTCAGTCCTTTATCTGCTAGGCGTCAGTCAGTTTAATATACGCACACAACCCCTCTCACTACGGAGCAAAGGCTGTGCCCTTGTGTTGAGAAGAAGGTAGGGAGTTTACTGCGGTGCGCAATAATCAGCTGGCGTAATCTTCCGAATAGCGTTTATCGGTTTCATGCATCAGTGAATTGAGAACATTTGAGCGCACAGATATTATCACATCACAGAGGGTAGCCAGGCATCTTTTCGGCCGTCGCGCCGATGCCGAAAGGCTATTGAAAATGGTCCCAACCGCCTTTTTTCCATGGGATTTTTTTTCCATCAGGGGCCAGCAGTGCAACGGCCTCTCCCCCGCCTTGCTCCACCACGGCGCCGATTTCGGTCACTGTGACACCATCCGGTCTTTCAGCATTCAGAAGACCGATATCAGCCGGATCTATGGCAAAAAGCGCCTGATAATCATCGCCGCCCGTGACCAAATCGCCCAATCGACCTTCCAACGTCGCTTCCTGTCCGAACGATGAAAGTGGAAGAGCGTCCGCACGCAACTGAACACCAACGCCGCTAGCGGCGGCGAGATGGCCTGCATCAGCGATCAAACCATCGGAGACATCGATGCTCGCCTTGGCATATCGAGCAATACTGTTCTGTATACCGAATGGTATCATCGGTAGACGGTAAGACAAGGCCGGTAATGCATCGGCAGGGGGCTGCGTTTTTGCTTTCTCTAAGCCAAGCAGGCCGTCACCAATTGTGCCCGTCACCAAGATTGCATCACCTGGTTTTGCCCCCTCACGGCCAATCACGCCCCGCGGCCCTGGAGAACCGAACATTGTTACACTGATCATCATCAGTGGCCCAACGGTGGTGTCGCCGCCAAGAAGGCTCAACCCCGTTATATTGTGTTCTTCTTCCAGGCCGTGGGCAAAACGTTCGACCGCGCCCTCCTCTATACCCTCCGGCCACACCATACCAAGAAGATAGGCCGTCGGGGTCGCGCCTTTGGCAATCACGTCCGATATGTTCACCCGCAAGGCTTTACGGGCAACAAGATCAATCGGGTCGGTGGGCAAAAAGTGGACACCTTCGACAAGGATATCCTTGGTCACCACCTCGCCCGCACGAAACGCAACATCGTCGGTTAGGCCGCGCGCGTCCGAGCTGGCCAAGGGAGCGAAATATCGGGCGATGAGATCAAATTCGCCCATAAGCGGTCAGGCGAGTTCGTCAGCCCGCGCCTCACGGCCACAGGCTTCCAGCACCGCATTAATGAACTTGGGTTCGCTCTCGCCCTCCCCGAAAAAGTCCGTGGCGATATCGATATACTCGTCAATCACGACCTTTGCCGGGACATCCGCCCGCCGCACGAGCTCATAGGTTCCGCAACGCAAAATGGCGCGCGCGGTGGCATCGAGCCGTTTCAGCGTCCAACCCTGGGCAAGGTTGCGCTCCAAAAGAGGGTCGATCGGTCTTTGTGCATCGACAACGCCGCGGACAAGATCGGCAAAGAACTCGTCATCAGCCTGACGAATTGCCGCACCATCAAGTTCACCGCCCAAGCGGTGGCTTTGAAACTCTCGAATAATGGCCTCAGAACCCGCACCGGACTGTTCCATCTGATAAAGGGCCTGAACGGCGCCAAGTCGGGCCATTGTGCGCCCATCGCGCCGGGCTTTGGCATAGGTGTCAGCGCTCATTGGGTTTGATCCATGTCTCGGAGAAAGGCTTCAAAGTCCTTTGCTTCCGTGAAGTTGCGGTAGACGCTCGCATAACGGACGAAGGCGACGTCGTCGATCTCTCTTAACGCCTGCATGACATGTTGGCCGATCGTGCGACTTGTCACCTCTGTTTCGCCCGTTTGTTCCAGTGTGCGGACAATCCCAGAGACTGTTCGGTCAATCATCTCCTGGTCGATGTCGCGTTTTCTGGTTGCGATCAGAATAGAGCGCTGCAACTTTTCGCGGTCGAAGGGAACTTTCCGACCCGAGGATTTGAGCACAAAGAGTTCTCGCAACTGCACACGTTCAAAGGTCGTGAAACGGGCACCGCAGGAATTGCAAAGCCGTCTGCGCCGGATGGCGGCACCGTCATCGGCGGGCCGCGAGTCCTTCACTTGGGTGTCCTCACCTGAGCAAAACGGGCATCTCATCGCCCGCCAGATAGCCCTATCCGGCTCTCTTTAAAAGCTGGGTTGTTCGCGCCTGGCTCGGCGCCAGTAGCGGGCAAAGCTATGCCGAGAAACCCAAGGACACATCCGAGCTGGCCTTCTCGGCACCAAGCGCGGTGATCATGACGCCCAATGCGCCGGGCTTTAGTCAAGCGCCATAAATCGGAAATCGTCCGGTGAGCATCTCAACATCGGCGCGCACTTTGTTCTCTAACTCGGTTGTCTCACCGCCCGCCGCCAGGCCATCAAGCACCTCAGCAATCATGCGACCCGTTTGTTGGAACTCAGCGATTCCAAAACCTCGGCTCGTGCCAGCGGGCGTTCCGAGACGAATACCCGACGTGATGGCGGGCTTTTCAGGGTCATTTGGCACCCCGTTCTTGTTGCAGGTCATGCCCGCACGCTCGAGCGCCTCTTCAGCGGCGTTGCCCTTCACACCTTTCGGACGGAGATCAACGAGCATCACATGGGTGTCCGTTCCGCCAGAGACGACAGCATAGCCTGCATCGACCAAAACAGCGGCAAGGGCCTTGGCATTCTCGATCACTTGCTTGGTGTAGATCTTGTATTCAGGTGTAAGCGCCTCGCCAAAAGCAGCCGCTTTCCCCGCAACGACATGCATCAGCGGGCCACCCTGGATGCCAGGGAACAACGCTGAGCGATATTTCTTCGCAAGGTCTTTGTCATTGGTCAGAATGATCCCGCCGCGCGGACCACGGAGTGTTTTGTGGGTCGTGGACGTGACCGCGTGGGCATGGGGCAGCGGCGATGGATAGTGCCCCCCTGCGACAAGGCCAGCAAAATGGGCCATATCGACCAAAAAGTACGCACCGACCTCGTCCGCGATGGCGCGGAAAGCGGCAAAGTCGATGATCCGGCTATACGCCGACCCGCCAGCAATCAGAAGGTCAGGGCGCTCTTCGAGCGCTCGGTCGCGCACGAGATCCATATCGATCAGGTGATTATCCTCGCGCACGCCATAGTGGACGGCGTTGAACCACTTACCGGACTGGTTGACCTTGGCACCATGCGTCAGGTGCCCGCCAGCGGCGAGATCAAGACCCATAATCTTTGCACCGGGTTTGATCAGTGCCATGAAAACTGCCTGGTTCGCTTGGCTTCCCGAATGGGGCTGCACAATGGCCTCTTCACAATCGAAAAGGCGCTTGGCGCGGTCGATCGCGAGGTTTTCGACCTCGTCGACAAACTCGCAGCCACCATAGTAACGGCGCCCCGGATAACCCTCAGCGTATTTATTGGTCAGTACTGACCCTTGAGCATCAAGCACGGCCTGGCTGACGATGTTCTCGGACGCGATGAGCTCAATTTGTTTTTGTTGCCGATCAAGCTCTTTGCTCATCATCGCGTCGAGCTGAGCATCCGTCTCTGCCAAAGGCTTGCCAAAGCTAAAACCCGCTGATCCAGCATCCGTCGCGATCGTCTTTTCCACAATCAACACCTCTCCTTTGAGGCGCCCGCTTTACGTCGAATAACCAAGCACGCCTAGGGGCTGCGGCGACTTATCACGACCGTTTCAAGAGATCAGAGAAAATAGAAATCATCGAGGACAGGACTGTTGATTACGAAATTTTGTTCTTGGCAGTGCTAACAAATATCACTACAGCTCGACGCTTATCGCGTCGTCAGTACCACTTTTGAGGAAATTTTTTACTCTAAGTCTGGTACTCTTCGTTCGAAGCTTGGAAAAATCAATGACTGAAAATACCGAAACAACCGCGAGCCTCGACACATCTGAAACGTTGGCTCTAACAACCGATATCGTTGCAGCATTCGTTAGCAACAATTCGGTCCCTGCTGAGCAACTGCAAGACTTGCTTCAGAACACCTTCCAAACGCTGTCCGGCCTTTCCGGCGTTCCTGCAGAGGAAGAAGTACCGCTGAAGCCAGCTGTGCCAATTAAGAAATCAATCACTGATGACTACTTAATTTGCCTCGAAGATGGCAAACAACTCAAGATGTTGAAGCGCTATCTTCGCACCCAGTATAATATGAGCCCAGAAGACTATCGTCGCAAATGGGGTCTTCCCGCAGATTATCCGATGGTCGCACCAAATTATGCAAAACGCCGTTCGGAGTTTGCCAAACAAATTGGTCTTGGGACACAAGGTGGACGC
>JBCCBY010000252.1:0-4589 GCA_039033795.1 Pseudomonadota bacterium
ACACGGTCCTCGCGCACTTGATCGGCAAGGATTCGGGCCACAACGCGGCCCGGACCGCGATAGGTTGCGGTGATATTGCGCGTGATCGCCATTGTGCCTTACGATCTATGCCGTTCCAGCCCCGTCACAAACAGCTCCTCGTTCAGGATCGACGCGCCGCTTAGCCCAAGCCGCGCCCAGCAGCAATTCTCGCAAACGCGAATTTACCCCGAACTGCTCTCCATTAGTCCATCGATTTGACGACTTCCTCGCACATCTTCTTGGCATCCCCGAAGAGCATCATGGTGTTGTCCCGGAAAAAGAGCTCATTCTGCACACCGGCATAGCCCGCGGCCATCCCGCGTTTGACAAACAGCACCGTGCCCGCGTTTTCGACATCGAGGATCGGCATGCCATAAATGGCGGAGGTTTTGTCGGTCTTTGCCGCTGGATTGGTGACATCGTTCGCACCAATCACGAACGCCACATCAGCCTGGCTGAATTCCGAGTTGATGTCCTCAAGTTCAAAGACCTCGTCATAGGGTACATTGGCCTCGGCCAAAAGCACGTTCATATGGCCCGGCATCCGGCCAGCGACGGGGTGAATGGCATATTTCACCTCAACGCCCTCTTCCTTGAGCTTGTCGCACATCTCACGCAGAGCATGCTGCGCTTGGGCAACGGCCATACCGTAGCCCGGGACAATGATCACCTTGCCCGCATTGCCCATAATGAAGGCCGCGTCCTCGGCTGAGCCCTGTTTAACCGGCCGCTCCTCCGCCGCGCCAGCCGCCGCAGCTGCCGCATCGTCGCCGCCAAAGCCGCCAAGGATGACCGAGATGAAGCTCCGGTTCATGCCCTTGCACATGATGTAGCTGAGGATCGCGCCCGATGCGCCAACCAAAGCGCCGGTGATGATCAGCGCCATGTTCTGTAACGTGAAACCAATGCCCGCGGCTGCCCAACCGGAATAAGAGTTCAGCATCGAGACGACCACGGGCATGTCGCCGCCGCCGATCGGGATGATGAGAAGCACGCCCATGGCAAAGGCGATGGCGGTCAGAACAAGGAAAAGAACAGGGCTCTGAACGCCGGTGCACAGCATGATAATGAGCAACAGCGTCACCACCGCAAGCGTGATGTTGATGACATGCCGCGCCGGCAAGAGGATCGGCGCGCCCGACATGCGCCCGGCGAGTTTGGCATAAGCAATCACTGAGCCGGAGAACGTCACCGCACCGACGAAGACACCAATGGCCATCTCGATAATGGCTTGGGCGTGAATATGGCCCGGCTCGCCAATACCGTAGGCCACCGGCGCCAGAAATGCCGACCAAGCAATCAGCACCGCCGACATCCCGACAAGCGCGTGGAAAAATGCCACGAGTTGCGGCATCTCTGTCATCGCAACGGTCCGTGCCCTGTAGGCCCCAAAGGCACCGCCGACTCCGACCGCCAGCGCCACAAGGAACCATGCCCCGACGCCTGCCGCCGAAAGGAATTGCTCCGAGAACAGGGTCGCGAACACAGCGATCCCCATCCCGATGATACCGTTCCGGTTCCCGGCCCTGGACGTCGCTGGAGAACTCAGCCCACGGAGCGCGAGGATGAAAAGAATCCCTGCAACAATATAAAGAATGGCGGTGATGTTACTGTTCATACGCTTCGCTCCTGGGCCCTAGGCGGCACTGGGTACGGAAATCTGTTCGGCAACAGCGCGAAGCCGCTCGCCGAGGGGTTTGGGACGACGCGTTTTCGCATCGACATAGACATGGGTGAATTGACCTTCCGCCGCCGCGTCGTCCTGGTCGTTCCGGAAGAGGCCGATGCCGTAGGTGACGGATGAATTGCCGACGCGGTCAGCGCGGATACCGGCCGTGACCACATCCGGGAACGCCATTTCGGCGTGGTAGCGGCAGCGGGTTTCGACCACGAGACCGACTTGATCGCCTTCATGAATGTCAAGCGCCCCTTCTTCGATCAGAAAACCATTCACCGCGCTATCGAACAACGCGTAGTGGATGACGTTGTTCATATGTCCGTAGACATCATTATCGTTCCATCGTGTGGTCAGTGTTCGGAAGGCACGATAGTCATGCCGCCGAGAAGGAGGGTTCCGCTCTGCCATCAGTACGCCTTCTCGTATATATTTAAGGCGTCCGCTTCAGTGACGGCCCGCGGGTTGTTCACGAGAAGTCGCGTTTGCAACATCGCGTCCGCAGCCAGCTGCGGCAGATCAGCCTCGCCGATCCCCACCTGCCGGAGCGTCGTCTCTAATCCGAGGTCCGCCGATAGATCCGCGAGCCGCTCAATAAATGCAGCACAGCGGGCCTGGCTACCGTCAGACGAGGCAAGATCCGGGAAGGCGTAGGTCGCAAGTTCCGCATAAAGATCACGCGCACCAGAGGCCGTATCCTGTGCATTGAACCGCATCACATGAGGCAACACCAGCGCATTCGAAAGACCGTGGGGGACGTGAAAGCGACCACCAATCGGATAAGCAAGCGCATGAACCGCCGCGACGGGCGAATTGGCAAAGGCTTGTCCGGCGAGCATCGAACCAAGAAGCATCGAGCCGCGCGCCTCTTTGTTCGACGGCTCTCTCACCGCCGTTTCAATATTCTGGCCCAGGAGCTGCAACGCCTCAACAGCGAGAGCCTTCGACAACGGATTGTTGTTGGCCGCTTTTGATGCATAGGCTTCAATCGCATGCACCATGGCATCGATGCCCGTTGCCGCCGTGATATGCGGCGGTAGACCAATGGTCAGCTCAGGATCCAAAATGGCCGCATCGGGAATGATGAGCGGCGAGCTGACCCCCCGCTTCTCATCGCCAGGCAGCGTGACGATGGAGATCGGCGTTACCTCTGACCCAGTGCCAGCTGTGGTCGGGATCAAGACAAGAGGCAGTCGCGGCCCCTTCGCGTTCCCCACGCCCCACGCATCATCGAGGTCCTCGCCCGATCCCACCAGGAGCGCGACAAGCTTGGCAACATCCAACGATGAGCCGCCGCCAAACCCCACCACGGAGGTGGCCTTCGCCTCCTTTCCCACGTCAACGGCATGTTGGACCGTTGCGAGCGATGGATCTGCCTCGACATCGGTGAATACCGTGACGTCGATCCCTGACTTTTTCAGTGCAGCGATGGATGCATCCGCCAGGCCGAGCTTCATCAACCCGGGATCGGTCACAAACACCGTCCGATCACCCAAAAGCGTGCCCACCGTCTCGGCCAATGCTTGGGATGAACCTGGCTCAAAGACGATTTTCTGCACGGTGTGAAAGGCAAAGGGGCTAACCATGGGCGCGCCTTAGCTCTCCTTCTTTTTGTACATGGCGAGCATGCGGTTGGTCACCATGAAGCCGCCGAAGATGTTCACCGATGCCAGTGCGACAGCGACCACACCAAGCATGCGGCTCAGCCCACCAGCGGGCGAATCAGCAAGTTCCGCACCAACAGCAATCAGGGCACCGACGATCACAACAGAGGAAACGGCATTCGTGACCGACATAAGGGGCGTATGGAGCGCCGGGGTCACCGACCACACGACATAATAACCAACGAAACAGGCCAGCGCGAAAACGGCCGCGAGATAAATAAAACTGCCAGGGCCCGCCGTTTCCGCCAAACTGGCGAGCGGCTCAATCATGCTCGAGGCCTCGCTCGCAGCCATCTCAGCATCGGCGGCCGCATCGTTGAGACGTTCGCTTGCTTGGCGCAGCTCTTCTGCCGCCGCTTCGAGGTCTTCGACCCCTTGCTCATTGCTTTGATCCTGGATCATCATCGATTACTCCTTATGCAGCAGACGCCTAGGCAATCCGCAGACTCTATCCGGCTTCCATAAAGCGTTCATGCACGATTGCGCCGTCACGCGTCAGCTGCACGCCTTGGATAATCTCATCTTCAGGATCCACATGGACCTGTTGATCCTCTTTGTTGGTGATCAAGGTAACAAAAGACAAGAAATTCCGTGCCAGGAGGTTCGAGGCCTCACCGGCCAAACCATCCAGAATGCTCATGGGACTGATGACCGTCACACCGTCAGCCGATCCTTCAACATTGCCGCCGCGCGGGGCCGCAAGGTCAATCACCACCGATCCTGGTTTCATCCCATTGAGCATATCCGATGTGATGAGCTTCGGCGCCGGACGACCGGGGATGAGGGCGGTCGTGATCACGACATCCATCTTTTTGAGGTGTTCCGTCACCAGCTCTTGCTGGGCTTGTTGCTGTTCGGCGGTGAGCTCCTTGGCATAGCCGCCGGTGCCCTCTCCCTCCTCCATCGCTTCTTTGACAAAAATGAAGGTGCCGCCGAGCGATTCCACTTGTTCGCCCGCCGCGGCACGCACATCGGTCGCCGACACAACGGCGCCCAAACGCCGTGCGGTGGCGATGGCTTGAAGACCCGCAACGCCCGCCCCCATCACAAAAACCTTGGCGGGCGGCACCGTGCCAGCCGCCGTCATCATCATCGGAAAGGCGCGAACATAATTCGATGAGGCGTCAATAACGGCCTTATAACCGGCAAGGTTGGCCTGGCTCGAAAGCACGTCCATCGCCTGGGCCCGCGTGATCCGCGGCACCAATTCCATCGCGAAGGCATCAACA
>JBCCBY010000253.1:0-4541 GCA_039033795.1 Pseudomonadota bacterium
CGCCAAATAGAGTTCCTGGGCGATGTTTGTGGCCTCTTCAATGTAGAGCCGGTTGACCGTGTGAGCAGCATGCCCTCCATATCATCCGAGCGGAATGACCCCCGCACCCGGATCTCTCCCATCGTTTCACTGGTGGGATCGATCTTCACGGGCACATCGACGTAGCGGCTCACGTCAGCAGCCAGTTCCTGCAGAGACACCCCGTCATACATGAGGCGAGAGTCACGCCATGCGCCGATGGCGTTGATGGAAATCGGTCGCGTGTCCTCGAGCCCTGATAGGGGCGCGGCCGTCACTTGTTGTCCAACTTGAAGAACCCGGCGGCTTAGCTGGTTCAGCGTTTCCTCGTCTTGGACCAAGGGATACCTCACCTCAACACGGCCCTCGGCCACTGCCAACCGCACAACATCTGCGACCCACCGCACATCGAATTCGGTTCCAAGTGCCGTGGCCGTCATATCGCCGGCTTCGACCACAAAAGAGCGCGTTTCATCCCGTGCGACGTCAAAGAATGCGGTGCCGGTGATCAGCACGACCCGCCGTTCCGCGTCCGAAAAGAAGACGTCGATCTGACTCGCAGCGCCCAGCGTCGCGATGGAGCCATCATCAAGGTCGATCTGTTGGATCACGCCGTTTGCGGTTTGATGGCTGATGGCGATAGGGCGCTGTTCGATGATCGGGGTTTGTGAATCAGTACTGACGAACACAAACATATACGCCGCCGTCGCCATTGCACCGCCAAGTGCAGCCAGCCCAGCTCCCCAACCAAAAAAGGCCTGACCGATCGCGCGTCGAGCTTGAACAATCCGCTCCCGCCAGGAGGCCTGAAGCATCCTCTCGTCCAAGTCATCGGTGTGAAGAAGACCGATCGCATGGTGCATCGTCACGGCGAAATCGTAAAGATCACCATGCTGCGGGTCTTCTTCCAACCAGGCGGTGAAGGCTTGATGATCCGCCTCGGTTGCACCTGCTTCACCGAGCGTTAAATGCCACTGATGGGCTTGCTCGAGGATCCGAGCGCGGCGTTTTTTATCGTCCACGGTCATGTCCAAGAGTCATCCTCGCTATCGATAAAGATCGTGCTCAAATCAGTCATCGCTCGAGCAATGTGCGCTGATGCGCTTGGTCGGGCGATGCCGAGCCTTTGACCCACCTCAACGATCGATAGACCCTCGATGCGATGCAGGATGAGGGCCCGTCGGCGCCGTTCAGGCATTTTGCGGAGCACGTCTTTTACGGCCTCTAACTGTTCTTTCGCCACTAAGACGTGTTCAGGCGTCAAAACGTCGTCTTTCAACGGAAAGAAAATTTGCTCGACCTCAAAATCATATTTGTCCCGCGTATCGCGCGCGCGGCGATCATCAATGACGATGTTCCGAGCTGTTCGCCAAACAAACGCACGCACATTGGTGATCGAGCTAAGATCGCCGCGTTCCAAAAGCTTTTGGAACGCCTGTTGGGCGACATCCTCTGGATCGGGTGGCCCGTGGCCAAACATTTTTCGGATTCCCGCGATCAGCGGAGCGGCATGCTGTTCATAAAGACGGGAGACATCACTGTTTTTGTGGATGGCTGCGTCGCCATCACGTCGCGGAGGGCCCGCGGACATGTTGAGGGTACCGCTTGATCCGGCCCTGTCTGGCTTAGGGTCTTTAGAGGATTCACGCACGGCGGCGATCCATCATCGCGACCAACGAACGACCAGCGCTTTTGTCATCAACCCCGGTCTTTCGTCACCACTTCGCCTGCGCCCATCACTGTGCTTTAAGGCTTGATCGGTTGACATGTAACCGGAGCTGTTCCCAATTCCTATAGCGCCTGCGCAGAAGGGTCTCGACGGGGCTCAAACGCCGCGTTCTCGGCCAATCGGTTTCACCGTTGTTCTCTTGCAACCATCATCAGGAATGGGGCCAATATCGGCGTTTTGATGCCATGTTTCTTTGGGTCTAGGCCCGCTCCTTATTCAGCCAACAACGGTTAAAGAGCGCGAGACTGGTGGCCAGGTGTTCCTGTTCGCCAATAGGCGACGCTCATTTGCGTGTATTTATCGAGGCCAAATGTCTGCTTAAAGACGGTTCGAACAGCTTGGGCGGCGTTGAACTCGCCTGCAAACCATCCATATCGCACAGAATCTTCTGTACACGATTTAACAAGGTCGGCAATTTCTTCTGTGAAACTCTCCGGGTTTATAGCAGTCACTGTCAATTCGGACTTTGGCAAATAGGCTTCCAGTGCATCTTGGCTAGGGGCTGCGGCGAACACGTGACCGCTGACGCGTCCTTCCACACTCTCAATCAGTCGAGCGATGGCGGGCAGGCCGGTGGCATCGGCGGCGAGGATCACGTTTTTGTTGTGCTCAAGGCCTGAATCGCCGACAGGACCCATGATGCCAACCGGTTGGTCATCGCCCTGGTACGCTGCCCAATCCGAAATCAAACCTCCCTCATGATGGGCGATATCGATATCGATTTCCCTGTCATCCACCCGGATATGGCGTATCGTGACGGTCCGTGAGTGGAGCTTGTCATCACCCTCGGGCCAAACAGTTCGCCCATTTTCATCGATCACAGGCCAAACCGGCTCACGCCCTCGTTCTTCAGGCATCATCACGCGAATATGGATACCTTCACGCGCCATGGCTTCAACGTCGATTCCCTCGAGCGTGACACGGATCAATCCAGGGTAGATCTCCCGCCGCTCTTTGGCGCGCAAAATCCTAAAGTTAGAAGGCATCTCGCCTACCTTGATCCCGCCTGTCCAACGCATGGATCGCAACGCAGCGGAATCATAGTCTTCCAGGTGATCAGTGATTTCTTCACGTATGAAAGTGAGATAACTTTCAGTTGGCGTATCAATTAGGATCTCAATGCCTTCATCGATTGCCTTCATGTCGACGAAACAGCCGACTGCCTCCATACGGAGAAAGTTGGGCTCTGGCCACGTGCAATCGATGCCGTGATCGGAGAATTCCTGTTCGCAGAACTGCAGAAGTTTGTACGGTTGATCAATTTTCATATGGCCGGTTGACACCGCACGCTCTCCATCAATTCCCTGGGCGGATCTTCTAAAATTCGCAATCATCAAATAAAGAATCGCGAGCGGAACAAGCGCCAACGGAATTGCCGCGATGAAGGCCGGTGTGTAGCCATAAACATCAATGACATACCCGACAACAGGGTCGGTGAACCCCGGTAGGAGCATGTAGACAGCGATCTGAACGGAGAAGTCAAATCCAGGAATTTCGGGTCTGACTTTATCCATGGCCCCGCGGAACATCACGATGTCCGTCATGGCGACCGCGACCCAGGCGAAAATCATCGCAAAGCGGATCTCATTGGGAAACGCGGTGGCGATGAAGGCCACAAGCATCAGCACAGGAATGTTGAAAAGCCCAACAATATAGATGCCTTGAACTCGCGGTAGGTTACGAAGAAGGGGCCCGAAAATCGCTGTCGCCCCGCCACCAGCACTCATGGCAAAAAGGCCGAACCAGACGGCTATTTCCTCTGTCGACATGCCTTGATCGACCATCATCAGCCGCATGGGGAGCATAACGAGAAGGATGGGCATCCGCATCGTCCCGAGGACCGCCAGCCAACGACCCATGCGGTCCTGGGTGAAGAACTTCATAGCGTTTTTGACATTGACGGGTGGCGAGCCCCGCAGTCGCGCCGGTTCATCAATCAGCAAAAGCGTGAAAAGTGGTGCTGTGAAAAGCACAGCCTGCAGAAGGAGAGCGACACGCCAGCCGATTTGTCCGTAAACATAGAGAAAGACAAAGCCTCCGACCACAGCACCGGCGTAGGCACCGGCATTCTGAAACGTGCTGCCTAACGTCCTTTCCGAGGGCCGCATGAGTGAGATCGCTAGAGCATCAACGGCCACGTCTTGAGTGCTGATCGCTAGGGTCGCAATGAACAGCATGATGAAGAGGGGAACGAGGTTACCGCTGGGGTTGGTGAACGATAGCCCAATCAGTGCCAAAACGTGAAGCGCCGAGAGTATAATGATCCATGACTTATAACGATCTCGACCGATCCGATAACGGTCAATCAAGGGGGCCCACAAAAATTTAAAGACATAGGGAATAGCCGCCAGTTGAACCAACCCAATGGTCGTCGCTGAATGCCCTTCCATCCGCATAATGACGGGCAATGCCATCATCATGAAAAAAAGCGGAATGAACTGTGCGGTGTAAAGGAAACCGACGACCGACAAAACACGCCACCGCATTATTTTTTTCTGCATGCTGTTATCCACGTTTTGTGTCATCGAACTACCAGTTTACGTCCATACCGATGCCGTAGGTGATGGGGTTACCCACGGTTCCCAGAGGCCCGGAAAGCCCAAGCGCACGTCGATCGAACAGGCCCAGCTCATAGTCTTGGTCGAGAAGGTTCTCACCAAAGGCGTAAAGCGACCACGACTCGGTCCTCAAACCGATACGTCCGCCGAGAAGGTGACGGTCAGAAATTGCTGTGAAGTCTTCAGCACCAAGCTCGGTATACGTGTCATCGACATAAGAGTATGTACCCGAAGCG
>JBCCBY010000254.1:0-4535 GCA_039033795.1 Pseudomonadota bacterium
CTCAAGTTCAAAAGCGACGACAGGATAAAGCCCCTTATCCTTGTACCGATCGATGACTGATGCAAGAACACGACGCGGGTCGATCACGATGTCTGTTGGGCGACTGTGCAACAGCCCCTGCGCTCTTGGTCTCTCACCCCAATCAACCACCGAAAGTGTGCCGGGCGCGATATCAACGGGCATGTCAGGGTCGCCGTCATCATCCCCCATGCCCACGGCCTCAGGCATCGATTCGCTGGTCCCACTCAGGACATACATCGCACGAGGGATGCTGAGGCCGTTATCGGCAAAATCGCTCAATTGATCGCGCGTGTACCACTTGGAGAAGAAGTTTCCGCTGAGATCGCTTGCCAGCAATTCCACCTGCGCAAGATCGGAATGGCGCTCTAGAAAGGCGTCCACTTCTTGCTTCAGCGTCATTCCCGTCGTCGCGGTCATACGTTTCACCAGGCTTTCTGAGGCCTTCTCGCTTCTTGTGATGAGAAAGGCAGTCAATCCTGGATCGGGTGCCCACGTCGGGCAGGGGGCAGGGGATGTGGGCAACCGATCCAAGCGCGCTCTGGGTTGATTGGCTTGATCTCAAGCACCAAAACGCTGGTTTAAGGTAAGATAGGCCGACATGACCAAGCGGCAAAGATCTGGCGGGTCCGCGTGGTACAGGGTTTGGCTATCCATTGTCGTCCTTGTCGATAACGCAGGCCTCTTTCACCAAGAGCCTTGCGCAGGAGCGATTTGTGTTCAACTTTAATCGTTAATGTACGGAGAATATTCCATGTCCAATGCGCGCGCCACAGCTTCGTGGGTGATCGCGCCATTGGCGACGTTCACGCCATTGCTCAAATGAGCATTCGCAGCGATGGCAGCTCTTGGCCCATGCTCAGCCAGCGTGAGAACGTAAGGCAGTGTTGCATTGTTGAGAGCGTGCGCTGATGTTTTCGGCACGCCACCCGGCATATTGGCAACGCAGTAATGCACCACACCATCGATCTCATAGGTCGGATCATCATGGGTTGTCGCTTTTGATGTCTCAAAACAGCCGCCCTGATCGATAGAGATATCAACCAGCACTGCGCCATCTTTCATGTCACGGAGCATCTCTCGGTTGATCAACTTCGGTGCAGCATCACCCGGTATCAGCACGGCACCAATGACCAGATCGGCGTTCAGCACAGCTTCTCGCACGGCTGTTGTTGTGGAGAAAGCCACGCGGGCGCGATCACCATACACTCGATCAAGCTCGGCAATTCTTGCAAGTGAACGCTCGAAAATCGTCACCTCCGCGCGGGCGCCAAGCGCCATTTGCAGCGCGTTTTCACCAGCAACGCCGCCGCCAAGGATCACGACCTTTGCCGGCGCCACCCCAGGAACACCTCCGAGCAACAATCCACCGCCTCCGGCATGTTTTTGCAGCGTCGCACCGCCCACGCCAACCGACATGCGGCCAGCGACTTCGCTCATCGGGCGCAAGAGCGGTAGACCGCCATGATCATCAGTGATTGTTTCATAGGCGACAGCGAGGCACCCAGAAGCACAAAGAGCTTCAGCTTGCGGTTTGTCAGCAGCAAGATGGAGATAGGTGAAAAGGGTCTGATCTTGGCGCAGCATTGCGCATTCATTCAGCTGTGGTTCCTTGACCTTCACGATCATATCAGCTGTTTCAAAGATATCTTCGGCCGTCTTGACGATTTTTGCACCGGCAAGACGATAATCTGCATCCGCCATACCAATACCGTCGCCGGCCGTGGATTGGACGATCACTTCGTGGCCGCGCGCTGTGATTTCCGCGACGCTTGCCGGCGTCAAACCAACGCGAAACTCTTTCGTTTTGATCTCCTTCGGAACACCAATTCTCATCATCTATCTCCACTGATCGTCCGAACACGATAGTGTTTTTTGTTCTGAAATTCTTGGATTTCTTTCTTCTCCTCCGCTAGAATGAAGAAAATAATTATCTTAAAGGTGCAGAAATTGGAAAAAAATTATCAACTAGACAAGTTCGATGCGAAGATCCTTGCATGGCTGCAAGCTGATGGCCGCTCGTCCTATCAAGACATTGGTGAGGCGGTGGGGCTGTCTTTGTCGGCGTGTCACAAACGCGTGAAGGCTCTTGAGCAGGCAGGTGTGATCGACCGCTATGTTGCTATCCTCAGTGCATGGAACTTAGGATACCGCACGAGCGCTTATGTCCAAGTGACGCTTCGGGACCAGGCGCGCGAGACGCTCGAAGCATTCGAGTCGGCGGTTCAGGACACCCCCGAGATCATGGAATGTGCCCTGATGTCCGGCGATAGTGACTATCTGTTGCGCATTCTCTGTACCAGTGTCGAAGACTATGAGCGTATTCATAGCGTCGTGCTGACAACCCTTCCGGGTGTGGAACGATTGAAATCAAGTTTTGCCCTGCGCACGATTTGCCGCCGGACGGCGGTGCCAATTCGTGAGCCTTTGGGTGGTTGACCGTGTTGGCCAACGATCATTGGAGAGAAGATAATGTTCCATATGCTGAGTTGCTTTTCGCTGATTGAGGGAGTGAAGGTCAGCGAGTTCCGCGATGCGATTGACGCTTTCAACAATCACATGATTGATGCGTCTTTCGTTTGCTCCGTGAGCCCTATCGGACGCCGATGCGCCTCGACGCCCATGGACACCGACGAGATGAGGGATCATGCCTTCTTTTTCACATCGACTTTCCAAGATCGTGCCCAATGCGATGCTGCGTACGCTTATATTTTGGAAGCGCGCTCGTCGATCAGTGACATCCACGATGCGGTGATGAGCAAAGTGCGGGATGACGCCGTCTTCATTTGCTGGGAAGACATTTAGCTGGCGCGCCCCATCATGTTGGTCCGAAGACGCTTCCAGTCTTTCAGGATCCGTTTCGCAGCATTGCGGCCAGGAGCGCCCGTGACACCGCCCCCAGGATGAGCTCCTGACCCGCAAAGGTAAAGGTTTTTCACGGGGGTGCCGTATTGGGCTGCATCCGGGTGTGGTCGTGCACTGAACAGTTGATCAGGCTCCAGACGGCCATGGCAGATATCGCCGCGGGTCATGCCGAACATACGTTCAAGGTCAAGCGGTGTCAGGCACTGCGTCGCCACGAGAATATCCCTGAGGTTGGGAATCATCGTCGACAGGTAATTGAGGACGTTCTCGGTGACGCGTTCTTTTTCCGTATCCCAAGATTTTCCGTCCTCAAGATCGTAGGGCATGTACTTGCATAATAGGCTCATCACGTGTGTGCCGGGCTCATCGGTCAGTGTATCGTCGATCGTGCTGGGGATCAGCGCATCGATAAAGGGTGGGTCTGCTGGTTGCCCACGCCGCGCGGCGTTGTAAGCGGTTTCCACGTGATCCTTGCTTTCGATGAACATGATGCTCGCTTTGTGATGCGGGCCCAGCTCTTTACCGGGGATACACGCGAATTCGGGGAGCCCGCTCAATGCCAAATTCATCCGCAAGGATGCCGATTCTTGCCGAATTGCGCCGATGTCTTTGGCAAAACCAGAAGGAAGGTACTCCTCACCAAGAAGTTTGAGGAATGTTCTGTTGGGATCAGTGTTTGCAGCAATCGTCTTGGCAAAGAGCGTTTCGCCATTTTCAAGCTGAACGCCGCTAGCGACACCGTTCTCCACAATGATCTTTCTAACGGGCGCCCCGGTCCTAATGACCACGCCCTTGGCCTCCGCCGATGCGCCCATGGCTTGGGTAATCGTCCCCATACCACCTTTGACAAGACCCCAGCCGCCTTTTTCGCCATCGATTTCGCCGACGGCGTGGTGCAGCATTGCCATCGCTGCCCCGGGTTGATGCAATGATGCATAGTTGGCGGGCGTGCACGAGGCCGCCACCATGGCTTTGATCTTCTCGCTCTCAAACCATCGATCGATGATCGTCACCGGGGCGCCGATCAGAAACTGCAGCATGCGGTGGCGCGATTCCTCGTTGAGTTTGAGCACATCAAGGCCCAGCTTGGCCGACGAAATCATATCGCTCAGTCCACTAACTGATAATTTCGGCGGCTCTTTCAGCCATTGGCTAGAAATAATTTCGCCTGTTTGCTCAACAAATTCATAGTATTGTGTGAGAGCTTCATAATCAGTCGACGAGAATTTTTCGTATTGCTGACGGTTATGGTCCTCATCATCCGTAAGCAGCAGGTAATCCCCTTTGCTGTCAGGATAAAAAGAGTTCTGAAGCAAAATGGGCTCGTAACCGTATTTTTTGAGCTCTAGCTCTTCGACAACTTCGGGCCGAAGGAGGCTGACCACATACGAGGCAATCGAATTGCGGAAACCAGGGTGAAATTCCTCACTCACCGCAGCGCCGCCGATGATGTCGCGCTGTTCGAGCACGCAAACGCTGAGGCCGCCCATCGCCAGGTAATTCGCGGTGGTGAGGCCGTTGTGGCCTGCACCGATGACGATGGCGTCAAAGTACTGATGATCCATGTTTCATCCCCAATTCGTTTAGGTTTTTCCGTGGTCGCCTCGTGTTGAGCGAGCAATCACTCATCAGAAAAAGAAGGATTTTCTTGC